>JBKPDA010000060.1:0-20387 GCA_046727635.1 Actinomycetota bacterium
TCGTGGAGCAGGGCCGCGATCGCGCTCGCCAGCGCCTCCTCGTCGCCCGGCCGCACCAGCCGCGCCACCCCATCGCGCTCCGCCATCTCCACGAAGCCGCCTACCGCCGACAGCACCATCGGCTTGCCGAACGCGAGCGCCGTGTAGAGCACGCCGGACTGGTCGATCTCGCGGTAGGGCAGCACCACGAGGTCGGCGCGCCGGAAGTAGGCGGGGATCTCGGGGTCGGCGATGAAGCGCTCGACGAAGCGCACGCGCTCGCCCGAGAGCTCGCGCAGTGGCGCCATGTCCATGCGCGGCATCCCCACCACCCACAGCTCGGCGCCCTGCACGCGCTCGAAGGCGCGCAGCAGCACGTCCACGCCCTTGTATGGGCGGATGAGCCCGAAGAACAGCACCACCGGCGCCTCCACGGCCGCGAGCTCGTCGGGCAGCGGGATCTCGCTCGGCTGGCGCGTGAGGTAGTCGAAGGCTCCGTGGGGAATCACGTGCACGCGGGCGGGATCCGCACCCAGCCGCGCGGCTCCCTCCGCACCGTGCTCCGAGTGCACCACCACCCCGTCCATCCCACGCAGGATCCGGCGCCGCGCAGCCGCCTGCCCGGGGCGCGGCTCGTGGAACAGCACGTTGTGCGCGGTGAGCACGCGCGGGCGTTTGGGCGGCAATAACGCGAGATCAAGGAGCTCGACGCTGAGCCACTGGTAGTGGACGAGGTCGGCGGCCCGGGCGTGGCCGCGGTACCGCAGCATGTCGGGCACGTGCTCGGCAAGCTTGCGAAGGCGCCGCCCCGGCGCCTTCAGCCCGCGCGCCGCGCTGCGGCGGTAGAAGAGCTCGCTCACGCGATAGCCGTCGCCACTGGGCACCGGGCCGTAGAGGAAACGGCTCGTGACCAGCTCCACGTCCGCGCCGGCACGAGCCAGCGCGGCGCACAGCGAGTGGTCGTAGGGAGGCGTGAAAGCCGATGGATCCACGATCTGCACATGCATTACGCGAGGATTCAACCGTGCTCCTGTCCTACTGCGTCGTGAACACGAACAACCGGGAGCTGCTGCTGCGCTGTCTCGACGCCATCGAGCGCACCGCGCCGGTGGGGCTCGAGCGCGAGGTGCTCGTGCTCGACAACGCGTCGGACGATGGGTCGGCGGCCGCCGTGGAAGCGCTGGGCCGCGACATTCGGCTGTTCGCGCTCGAGCAGCGCACCGGCAAGGCGGAGAACGACTCGACGCTGCTCGAGGCCGCTCGCGGCCGCTACTGCCTGCTGCTGAACGAGGACGCGGAGCTGCAGCCCGGCGCGGTGGAGGCGCTGATCGAGGCGCTCGACAACGACCCGCTGGCGGCGAGCGCCGGCGCGCAGCTGCTCAGCCCTAGCGGGCGGCCGCAACCGTGCGCCTGGCGGCTGCCGGGACTCGACACGGCGCTGATCGGCGCGCTCTTCCTCCACCGCTGGCTCACCGTCCAGAGCCGCGGCGAGGTGACGCGCGAGGTGGGCTGGACGCAGTCCAGCGCGATGATGGTGCGCAGCGCCGCCGCAGAGCAGGTGGGCTGGCTCGACCCCGACTTCTTCGTCTACTCGGACGAGACCGACTTCTGCAAGCGCCTGCACGATGCCGGCTGGCGCATCCTCTGGGTGCCCGCCGCCACGGCCGTGCATCACGACCAGCTGGCCACGGACACCGAGGGTGCCAGGCGGCGGATCGTAGAGTTCCACCGCAACCGCGACCGCTACATGCTCAAGCACCACTCGCAGGGGGTCGCGCGCGCGGTGCGCTGGCTGAGCGCATGGCCGTACCTCGTGCGCGCCCTGGCGGCCGTGGTGCTGCCCGGCCACGACCCCCGCCGCTACCTCCTGAGCGCCCGGCAATCCCTGCGTCCGTGGCGCGGCGAGGGCATCCGAGAGGCGGCCGAGGAGCGCAACCGCCGCGCAACTCTGGCGGCGTAGCCGGTCTCGTTCCTCACTAGTGGTCTCCGACGGAAATACGATCGCGTATTTGCGGAGGCGACCACTAAAGTGATCTCCTCGATGCTCCGATCCGCTGCCCGCTGGGCGCGGCGGCGCTGGTACTTCG
Organism: Actinomycetota bacterium; assembly: GCA_046727635.1. Taxonomy (GTDB): domain Bacteria; phylum Actinomycetota; class Thermoleophilia; order Solirubrobacterales; family Thermoleophilaceae; genus JAICJR01. Next base: position 2,067 of record JBKPDA010000060.1, read on the forward strand.
TTGGCCCCTTCGTTCTCGTCGTGGCCGGCGTGATCGTCTACTTCACCTGGGGTCAGCGCCCCGGTGACGTGCTCAACACGACGGTCCCCTTCCAAGCACCGCCGACTACCACCACGCCCGCGAAGAAACCGAAGGCGAAGAAGGCCCAGCCTCAGCTGGTGAACTGGCCGATCTACGGCTACGACCTCCAGCGCACGCGGTACCTGCCGGCCGCCGCCGCGAAGAACGTGAAGCCGCCCTTCCGCTCCAAGTGGTCGCTCAACGCCGGCTCGCTGATGGAGTACCAGCCGGTGCTCTGGAAGGGCACGATGTTCTTCCTTGCCAACGACGGCGTGGCCTGGGCCGTGAGGACGAACACGGGCAAGGTGCTGTGGAAGAGGGACATCGGAACGCTGGCCGCATCGTCTCCCGCGTACATGGACGGTCACCTGTACGCCACCACGCTCTCGGGGAAGATCACCGCTCTGAACGCGAGCAACGGCCGCGTCCTCTGGGCGCGCAACCTCGGCGCCCGCACGGAATCCTCGCCGCTGGCCTACCGCGGCAACATCTACTTCGGCGCCGAGAACGGCACCGTCTACGCGATGCGCGGGAGCGACGGCAAGATCCTGTGGACCTACCACACGAGCGGCGACGTGACCGCAGGACCCGCCTACTCGAAGGGCCTCCTCTACTTCGGCGACTACGGCGGCAACATGCAGGCGGTGCGCGTCGGCAACGGCTCCCTCGTGTGGAAGACGCACGAGGCCGGCTTGCCGTTCGGGCGCTCCGGCGGCTTCTACGGCACGCCGGCGATCGCGTTCGACCGCGTGTACGTGGGCAATCTCGACCGCAAGGTCTACTCGTTCTCCGCTCGGACTGGGCAGCTCGCCTGGAGCCACTCCACCGGCAACTATGTCTACGCCGCGCCGGCGGTGGCCGCCGTTCCCGGAGTGACCCCCAGCGTCTACGTGGGCTCTTACGACGGCCACTTCTACGCGCTCGACGCCCGCACCGGACAGCAGCGATGGACATTCGCCGCCGATGGCTCGATCTCCGGCGCGGCCAGCGTGATCGGACGCACTGTCTACTTCTCCACGGTCAAGACGCACCGCACCTACGGCGTCGACGTCGAGACTGGCAAGCTCGTCTGGGCCTTCCCGCATGGCGCCTACACGCCGGCGATCTCGGACGGGCAGACGCTTTACCTCACTGGCTACTCGAGCCAGTTTGCGCTGGTGCCTCGACGCCGCTGACCACCGGCGCTGCATCCGGACGCCGCGCACGTGGCGGCCCGCGGCGCAGCGCAATGCCGAGCCCGAGCAGCGCCCAGGTGAGCGGGTCCTCCAGGAAGTCGGCGTAGGTGAGCGTGTGGAAGACGAGCGCGGCGAAGGCGGCCGCCACCATCATGCGGGCGAGCAATCGCGGCGTGGGTGGGTCCGGGCCGCGCAGCTTGAGCAGGCCGCCGAACAGCAACCGGAACGACACCACGAGCAGGAACACGTAGACGCCCAGACCGATCACGCCCTGCTCCGCGGCCACCGTGATCGGGATCGTGTGCGAGGCCGAGGCAGCCTGGGCTTCGCTCTTCTTCTCCCTCGCCCTGAAGCGCTCCGCGAACGAGCCGGCGCCGTAGCCGTATACGGGGCGGTCGGCAAACATGCGCAGGCCGCCCTTCATCAGGTTCACGCGACCGCTCGTGGCGTGGTTGAGCGACTTCGCCGAGTGCCCCTGCAGGTGCACCCAGGAGGGCTTCGCGACTACGACCACCGCCGAGACGGCGAGGACCACGCCCAACAGCACGATCACGGGCTTCGCCCGCCAGCGCACCGCCGCCAGCACGGCCAGGCCCACCAGCAGCGCCGTGATGCTCGACTGCGAGAACGACAGCACGAGCCCGGCCCACAGCAGCGCCAGCAGAGCGGCCAGCCCGAGCACCACGCGGGTCCGCCTCGCCCATAGGAGCAGGCCCGCCAGCGCCACCATGATGAGCGCCAGGAAGCGCCCGTAGATGTTCGGGTCGAAGAAGAGCGAGTTCACGCGGAAGTACGACTGGAACTGGTTCGACTCGATCACCTTCGGGTTCCAGAGCAGCTTGCGCGTGTGGTACTCCCAGAAGCCCACGAGCACGAACAGCACGGCCAAGCCGACGAGCTCGCCGAGCGTCCAGGACAGCAGGCGGTCGGTCCAGTCCAGCGACGTGACGAGCTTGAGCAGCAACGCGAACGGGATGTAGAAGAAGGCCACGTTCTTCACCGCCGTCTCGAAGTCCGTCGAGTAGGCGGCCTGGATCGAGTAGAGCCCGACGGCGAGGATCAGCGCAAGCTCCACGTAGCCCGGGTTGCGCTCCGCCGGAGCGAAGCGGTAGCCGTTATCGGACGGCCCTCTCCGCGGCCGCAGGCGCTCCCACACGTACGCCAGGCTGCCGCCGCCCACCACCAGGTAGAGCGGCACGAGCAGCAGCGACGTCTGCCCGCCCGACTGCACGGGAATCCTGAACGGCAGCGCGGCCACGGCGAGGATCGGCAACAGCAGCGGCCGGCGCAGGAAGAGCGCCGCCAGCGCCGCCATCAGGCCCGCGCCCACCACGATCAGGCCGAGCAGCTCCGCCGGGTGGTCGCGCAGGTTCTGCACCTGGCTCGTGTTCCACAGCTCTCCCACGAGCAGCACTGGCGAGAGCAGCAGCGCCACCAGCACGCACACCGCGCGCCCGCGCGCGCTGCCGGTGAGGAAGAACGCGCCGGCGAGGGCCAGCGAGGCGATCACCGTGCCGCCGTCCTTGAAGACGACCGCTACCGCGAGAGGAGGTCCCATATCCGCCTCGTCACGATGCTGAGCTCCGGATCGGTGGCCAGCTTCGAGGCCCACTCCGGCGTGCCCACGCGCACGACCGTGCCGTTACCGAGCTTGTAGGCCACGAACGCCGGGTGGCTCGCATCGCGGCCGGCGCTCTCGAGCAGCTGCGCGCCGCCGACCAGCCGTTCCTGCTGCTCGAAGCTGTTGAACTCGCCGAAGTAGCCGCCGGTGCCCGACAGCAGGCCGAGCTCGTCGCCGGGGTTCACCACCATCGGCGCCACCTCGCTGTGCGCCTGCGAGGTCTGCTCGCCGAACACGTTCACGCGCTCCGGCTCCGTTGGGTTCTCGAGGTCGGTCGAGCCCAAGCTGACGATGCGCCTGAACGCGTCGCTGCCGAACGAGGCCACCTTGCCGCCTTTGTCCACGTAGGCCCGCAGGGCGAGGTCGAGCTTGTCGGTGAGCCAGGTCTCGTCGCCTGCGAACAGGACGCCGGGGCGCTTCCCGATGCGCGGGCCGTCGCCGCGGGCCAGCGCCAGATCCGTGGTGAGCTCATATGGAAGGTGCTCGCGGGCGAGGAAGCGCAGCAGCGGCACCACCTGCTCCTGGAGGCCAGTGGGCGGCAGGCCGTGCGCGAAGGCCCGGTTGATGCCCACCGAGTCGCCTGCCGACAGCAGGTTGGGGAAGCCGTCATTGTCGTCATCCACCGGGTTGAGGCCCTGCCAGGTGATCGCCGGAAGCACCACGAGCACGCCCTTCTGGTTGTGGCGGCGCACCACCAGCGGAGCCAGCGCCCGGTGTCCCGCCGCCTGCACGCGCAGCAGGTAGAGACCGGTGCTCGCGTCCTTCGGCACCCGCAGCGACAGCGTCTGCCTGTTGCCGCTCCCGCGCGCGATCGGCGAGCCCGGGCCCGCGGGCGACAGGTTCCAGCGCAGCCGCCGCGGAACCGGCCCGACGTTGAAGCGAACGACATCGCCGGCGCGCACGGGCTCGAGCGGACCGCTGACCGTCAGGTAGCGCACGGAGAAGCCGGAGTTCGGGACGGCTCGCGAGCGCACCGGCGGCAGACGAACGGGAGAGCTGCCCGTGTTGCCCGCCTGGTCGGTCACGCTCACGCTGACCGCGTAGACCCCGTCCGCGAGCGCGGGCACCTGCCATTTCGCGCTTTGCCTGCCGCGCCGCGGGAGCCCCTGGGGCGCCGCGACCAGGATCGGCTTAGGCAGGTCGGTCCGCCAGATCCTCAACGCCGCCAACGGGGTCGGCGAACTGGCGAAGCGCACCTGCAACTCGCCCATGTCAGGCGAGCCCGGCAGGACCAGGGTCGGCCCGACCGAGCGGATCCTCACCTTGGGTGGCTTCGTGTTGACCGTCAGCGTGCGCGGGGCGGTGAGCGCGCGGCCCTGGTCGCGCAGCGTCACGCGCAGGCGGTACTGGCCGTCGGGAACGATCGCGCCGGAGTCGTCGCGGCCGTCCCACGTGTAGGTGTGCTCGCCCCGACGCAGCGTCCGGCTGTCCACCAGCGTACGTACGTCGTCGCCGCGATCGTTGACGATCGAGACCGTCACGCCACTCTGCCGCTTCGGCAGCTGGAAGCGCATGCTCACGGGGCCGTAGCGGCTGAGCGGCGAGAACGAGCTGCGGCTGCACTCCTTCGAGCGCCCCACGCACGGGCCGTAGTAGTAGACGCGCTCGACGAAGGGCGTGGAGCGCTTCAAGCGCTGCGTTGCGACGAAGGCGCCGAGCGTGGCAATCACGAGGACGCCAAACACAACGGAGACCAACCGGCTGCTCGGCACAGCGGAAAGGTACCTGCGAGGCTGGCCGCCGCTGCCGATCAGCCGGTGCCGGTCGCGGCCTTGTCGGCCCCGATGATCACCGTGACGGTGGCATCGCCTGCCTTAGCCTGCGTCTGGGCGTCGATCGGCTCGGTGTCGGCTATGCCGAGCCTGTTCGCCACCAGCCGTGCGGCACGCGAGTTGTTGCCCGAGTACTCCACCACGGACTGCGCCTGCTGGCCCTGCGTGAGCGCGTTGCTGGTGTTGCCGCGAACGAAGCCCTGCTGCTGCAGCTTGTCGGCCGTCTGTGACGCAAGGCCCGTGATGGTGGTGCCGTTGAGCACTGCCACGGTGATCTTGGAGGGACTGAGAGGGGCGGCGGGCTTGCGCTTGGCCTTCGCGGTCTTGGTGGTGCTGCTGCCGTTCGACGGCGGCGAGGTGGCCGTGTGGTTCGGCGTGCCGCCGTTGCCGCCACCGTTCACCAGGTGCGCGATGCCGTACGCCGCTCCGCCGCCAACGACGAGGACGCCGGCCACAATCAGCGCGATGTAGCGAGGCGCGGGCCAGACCACGCGCTTGTACCAAGGTTCGGCCGGGCGCGACAGGATCGGCGTGCTCGGTGCGCTCGCCATCGTGGGCGCCGGGCGTGGCGGGGGTAACGCGCCGGGCGCGGGCGTGGTACTGCCGGTGCCAGGAAGCGTGGTGGGCTGCGGCGCAACCGTGGGCACGCCTCCGCCGCCGCCGGCGGCCGCGCGCTGCTGCTGCTGTGCCGTGGCGCTGGCCGCCGCGATACGCGCTTCCTCTTCAGCGGCACGCTCGGGGGCACGGCCGGCCCACTCGCGCAGGCGCTTGACGTCACGCGCCTGCGAGAAGTACAGGGCACTCAGCACCGCAAGGCCGATGACCGCCGCAAACCCAGCGTAGGCGCCGATCTCCTGAACTCGATGCATTACCCGTCTGGAACCTTAAACCGGATGTCGGGCGACCAGTTGCGATTCGCCCTTCTGCCCGGAGCTCGGGGTCACAACAACTCGGCGGCCTGCGAGCCCGTAGGGCTCGGCGACGGCTCCGCCGTGGACGCGAGCAGCGCGCGCTCACGGGCGAGTGAGGCCACCGTCTTGGCCAGCGCCGAGGGGTCGCCGGTGTACACCAGCTCCTCCACGCGGATGAACGCCCCCTCCACCCACTCCGGGTCGAGCGGCGGGCGCACCGCGGCAACGATCTTCTCGGCGGGGGTGGGCTGAGGCCGCTCGTCGCGATTGAACAGCTCTTCGTGGAGCTTCTCGCCCGGGCGCCGGCCCACGATCTCGATGGCAATGTCCACTCCGGGCTCCTGCCCCGAGAGCCGGATCATGTTCTGCGCGAGATCGAGGATCTTCACGGGCTCACCCATCTCGAGCACGTACACCTCGCCCCCCTTGCCGAGGTCGCCGGAGCGGATGATCAGCTGCACGGCCTCAGGGATCGTCATGAAGTAGCGCGTCATGCCCGGGTCGGTGACCGTCACCGGGCCGCCCGCGGCGATCTGGCGGCGGAAGATTGGCACCACCGAGCCCGAGGAGCCGAGCACGTTGCCGAAACGCACGGTGGCGTAGCTCGTGCGCGGGAAGCGGTGCTGCGCGGCCTCCACGGCCCATTCGGCCAGCGTCTTCGACGCGCCCATCACCGTGGCCGGGCTCACGGCCTTGTCCGTCGAGACCAGCACGAAGCGGCGCACGCCGGACTCGCCGGCGGCCGAGGCGACGATGCGTGTGGCCACCGCGTTGTTGCGCACCGCCTCGACCGGGTTCTCCTCCATGAGCGGCACATGCTTGTAGGCGGCCGCGTGGAACACCACGCTGGGGCGCAGCTCGAGGAACAGCTCGCGCATGCGCGTGGCGTCCTTGCAGTCAGCGAGCACCGCGGTGGCGCGGCTGAAGTGGCGACCCTCCTCCAGCTCGCGGCGGATCTCGAACAGGCTGTTCTCGGCGTTCTCCACCAGGATCAGCTGCCGCGGCCCGACGCGCGCGATCTGGCGGCACAGCTCCGCGCCGATCGACCCGCCGGCGCCGGTGACGAGCACGGTCTCGCCCGCCAGGTAGCGCCCGCGGCGGTCGATCTCCATGCGCACCGGCTCGCGGCCGAGCACGTCCTCCACGCGCACCTCGCGCACCTGGCGCATGAGGTTCACGCCGCCGCTCAAGATCTCGAACACCGTGGGCAGGGTGCGCACCGGGATCGCGCGCTCGCGACACGCCGCCACCACCTTCTGGCGCAGCTCACCGGGAGCGGAGGGGATCGCGATGATCACCTCGTCTGGCTCGGCCTCGTCTAGCACGCGGCCCAGCTCCGAGGTGGTGCCCAGCACCTTCAGCCCGGCCACGCGCATGCCCTGCTTGCGCGGGTCGTCGTCCACGAAGCCGATCGGCTCCTCGCGCAGCTCCGGGTTGCGACGGAGCTCGAACACCACGGACTGCCCGCCGTTGCCGGCCCCCACCACCAGCACCTGGCGCGCGTCCTTCACGCCGAGCGGCGCGCGGAACGAGCGCTCCACGAGCAGCGTCCTCACGAGGAAGCGGATGCCGCCGATGCCGCCGAGCGTGAGCAGGAAGTCGAGCGCGATCACGCCGCGCGGCGCGTCCGTGCCGCCGGGCGAGAACAGGAACAGCCCGAGCACCAGGCCTCCCGTGCTGAGCGCAACCGCCTGGAAGATCGCCACGAAGTCCTTCTGGTCGACGAAGCGCCAGAGCTTCGAGTAGAGGCGGAAGAGCGCGAAGACGATCAGCTTGCCGGGGACCACGAAGAGGATCGACGCCACGAAGAGATCCTGGTAGCGATGAGGGATCCCTGAGTCGAAGCGCAGCGCGAACGCCAGGTAGTACGCGAGCGTGATGACCGCGGCATCGATCAGCACCTGCGCCGCTCTGCGAGCGTAGGCGGAAGAGAGAAGGCGGGACTGGAGCGCGTTCAACGGTTGGCCTAGGTTTCTACGTTCGGGCCGATGGCCCTCCGCAGCGCGGGCGGGCGGCGCGGCGGCGGCGCTCGCCGAGATGCTAGCGATTTGGCCCAGGTTCAGGGTCTTTTCAGGTCCGATCGCTAGGCTTCCGCCACCCGCATGTTCCTCCTCGCATCTATCAGCGAGCGGCTGGTTACGTTCGCTGTGAATGTGATCGGCGACCTCGGTCTGTTCGGCGTCTTCGTCCTGATGCTGGCGGAGAGCGCCTGCATCCCGATTCCCAGCGAAGCCACGATGCTGTTCGCCGGCTTCAACGTGTCGAGCGGCCACTACCCGCTGTGGCAGCCCGTGGCGGTGGGCGTGGCCGCCAACGTGGTGGGTTCCTGGATCGCCTACGCGATCGGCTACTACGGCCGCATCGACGTGCTCGAGAAGCACGGCCGCGCCCTGCACATCAAGCCGCAGCACCTCGCCTGGGCCGACCGCTGGTTCGAGCGCCACGGCGAGGCCACCGTGTTCTTCTCGCGCATGCTCCCGATCATCCGCACGTTCATCTCGCTCCCCGCCGGAGTCGCGCGAATGCCCTTCTGGCGCTTCACGGCGTTCACCGTCGCGGGCTGCATCCCGTGGGTGCTGCTGCTCACCTTCATCGGCAAGCAGGCCGGGGACAACTGGCGCCACTGGCGGCACTACTTCAGCTACCTGGACTACGTCGTCCTCGCCGCGATCGTCGTCGGCATCGTCTACTTCGTGATGCGGCGGCGGCGGCAGGCGGCGGCCGAGACAGCCTAGGAGTGGCGGCCGGGCGCCTGGCTTTGTGGCGGGCCGCCGTGCTCGGCGCGATCCAGGGGCCCACCGAGCTGCTGCCGGTGTCGAGCTCGGGCCATCTCACGCTGGTGCCCGCGCTGCTCGGCTGGGAGAAGAGCGGCCTGGATCCGGAGCTGCGCAAGTCGTTCGACGTGGCCCTGCACGCGGGCACCGCTGCGGCTCTGGCTATCGCGCTGCGATCCGAGGTGGCCGAGGTGGTGCGCTCGCTGGACTCGCGCCGGCTGCTGGGCGTCGCCCAGATGCTGGCGCCGGCGGCGGTGCTGGCCACGCTGTTCGAGCGGCCGATCGAGCAGCGGCTGGGGTCGCCGCGCTCGGTGGCGGTCGCTCAGGTGGGCGCGGGCCTGGCGCTCGCCGCGGCCGACTGCGCGCCGGCCGTGCGCCCGCAGTCGGACGCGGGCCCGCTCGAGCACCTCTTGATTGGTGTGGGTCAGGCGGCCGCGCTCGTGCCGGGCGTGTCCCGCAACGGCGCAACGCTCACCGCGGCCAGGCTGCTGCGCTTCCAGCGCCCTGCCGCCAGCGTCCTGTCCCGGCACGCGGCGCTGCCGGTGATCGCCGGGGCGGCCGGGCTCAAGGGGATGCGACTGGCGCGCCGCGGCCTCGACCCGGACCTGCGCGCACCGTTCGCCGCGGGCGCCGTCGCGGCCTTCGTCTCCACCCTTGCGTCCGCCCCGCTGGTGGCGCGGATGGACCGCGCGCGCTCCTACCTGCCGTTCGCGGCGTACCGCGTGGCGCTGGGCGCAGTGGCATTGTTGAAGCGATGAGCGACCTGCCGGAGCACGCGCAACGGAACCGCGCCGCGTGGGACGAGTGGGCGCACGAGTACGAGGAGGCGGGACACCGCAACTGGTCCTCGGAAGAGCCCAGCTGGGGGATCTGGAGCGTGCCCGAGTCGCAGCTCCGGATGCTGCCCGACGACATGAGCGGGCTCGACGCGATCGAGCTGGGCTGCGGCACCGGCTACGTGTCGGCCTGGATGGCGCGGCGTGGCGCCAACGTCACCGGGATCGACAACTCGGAGGCCCAGCTCAACACCGCCCGCCGCTTCCAGCAGGAGTTCGGCATCGAGTTCCCGCTGCTGCACGGCAACGCCGAGGAGGTGCCGCTGCCGGATGCAAGCTTCGACTTCGCGATCTCCGAGTACGGCGCCAGCATCTGGTGCGACCCGCATCTGTGGATTCGCGAGGCTGCACGGCTGTTGCGCCCCGGTGGGCGCCTCGTGTTCCTGGTCAACGCCACCCTGCTGATCATGTGCAGCCCGGATGAGGACGAGGTACCAGCCGGCACCGAGCTGCTGCGGCCGCTGTTCGGCATGCACCGGATCCCGTGGCCGGACGGCTCGGTGAACTTCTACCTGCCACACGGGGAGACGATCGCCGTGCTGCGTGGCAATCACTTCGACGTGGAGGATCTGATCGAGGTTCAGCCGCCGGAGGGCTCGCGGACCGGCTTCTGGCTCACCACGCTCGAGTGGGCGCGCAAGTGGCCCACCGAGGACGTCTGGAAGGCGCGGAAGCGCTAGGCCGCCTGGCGTAGCCCTTCGAGCAGCTCCTCGACCGGCACCGGCCGGCCCAGGAGGAAGCCCTGGGCGTGGTCGCAGCCCAGGCCGCGCAGCGCCTCCAGCTGGCGCTCGGTCTCCACGCCCTCGGCCGTGACCGTGCGGCCGAACGCCCGCGCCATGCCGATCACCGCCTCCACGATCGCGCTGTCGCCCTGCTCTTCCGGTAGTCCGCTCACGAAGCTGCGGTCGATCTTGATCGCGTCGAGCGGGTGGCGCTTGAGCCACGAGAGCGAGGAGTAGCCGGTGCCGAAGTCGTCGAGGACGATGCGCACACCCAATGCCTTGAGGTCGGCCAGCGTCCGGTCCGTGGCCGCGTCCGAGCTGAGGAATGCGGTCTCGGTGATCTCGAGGATCAGGCTGGCGACCGGGAAGCCGGTGTCCGCCAGAGTCTTCCGCACGGTGCCCGCGAAGCCGGGCTCGGCCAGCTGGTGGGCCGACACGTTCACGCTCAGCTCGAGCGCGCGGCCGGTCTCCTCGGCCAGCCTCGCGATCGTCTTGCAGCTCTCGCGCAGCACCCACGCACCGAGCGACACGATCGCCCCGGTCTCCTCGGCCACCGGAATGAACTCGCCGGGCGAGATCTCGCCGAGCTCGGGATGCGTCCAGCGCAGCAGCGCCTCCACGCCCAGGAGCTCGCCGTCCAGCAGGTCGAACAGCGGCTGGAACACGAGGCGCATCTCCCCGCGCGCAGCCGCGCCGCGAATCTGACTCGCCAGCTTGATCCGCCTGCCGGTGCGGGCGGCCTGCGCCTCCTCGAAGAAGCAGATGCGATCGCGGCCGGAGCGCTTGGCGTCGTACATGGCGCGGTCGGCCTGGCGGAGCGCCTCGCGCGCATCCGCGCCCCCTCCGCTCACCACCGTCACCCCAATGCTGCCCGTGACTGCCACGTCGTCCAGGGGAGCCGAGATCGAGTCGAGCAGCCGGGAGCCGATGTCCGCCGCCTCATCCGCGTCCCGCACGCCGCGCGCCAGCACCACGAACTCGTCGCCGCCAAAGCGCCCCACCACATCGTCCTCTCGAACCGCTGCCGCCAGTCGGCTGCCCACGGCCTCGATCAGCTCGTCCGTGCGATCGTGGCCGAGCGTGTCGTTGAGCTGCTTGAGCCCGTCCAGGTCCACGAAGAACACGGCCACGTCCGTGTCGGCGAGGCTCTCCTCGAGCGCCCTCTCCACGAGCTCGAAGATCGCGCGTCGGTTGAGCAGGCCGGTGAGCGCGTCGTGTGTCGCGTCGTGCATCAGCCGCTCCATCGCGCGGTGCCGCTCGATCGCGATGCCGGCCACACGCGCGCCGTCCTGCATCAGCGTCAGGTGCTCGGGAAGGGGCTTGCGCGGCTCCGGCCCGTAGAACGCCAGCGTGCCGAGCACCTCGCCGTCGCTCGCCTTGATCGGGTTCGACCAGCAGTGGCGCAGGTTGGCCGCCCTCGTCAGCCCGAGGATGGGCGCCCACTTGGGGTCCTCCTCCATGTCCTCGGTGATCGTCACCTGTCCCGACCAGGCCGCCGCGCCGCAGGTGCCCACGTCCGGACCGATCACCACGCCGTCGATGGCCGCCAGATAGCCTGCCGGCAGCGACGGGCCCGCGCCGGGGTGCAGCGTGTTCGACTCCGGGTCGAGCAGCACCGCGCAGGGGATCACGGAATCGTCGTAGCGCTCGATGCCGGTGACGAGCTCCGTGAGCACCTCCCGCAGCGGCGCCGAGCGCGCGATCAGCTCGTGCACACGCGTGTGCGAGGCCAGCAGGTCCTTTGTCCGGGCGAGCTCGCGCTCGGCCTGACTAGACGCGTTATGGGCGTTTTGCGCCATGTCCCCCGGGAAGATCGGCGGCTGAGCGCTTGTCTTGACTCGCTGAGCGCCGCGATGCGTGACATCCGCCCGCATCCGCTTGAATAGCGGCGTGGCTGACAGCGCCTACGCCCGCGCAGGAGTGGACACCGGTCGCACCGAACGGGCCATCTCCGGACTCGTGGAGGTGCTGCGCTCGATCGACCCCGGCAGGCCGTCGCGGTCGGTCGTCGGCTCCGGTCACTACGCCGCCGTGATCGCGCTCGACGACCAGACGGGCATCGCCCTGTCCACCGACGGCGTGGGCTCGAAGGTGATCGTCGCCGAGCAGCTCGAGCGCTACGACACCGTGGGCATCGACTGCATCGCGATGAACGTGAACGACCTCGTGTGCGTCGGCGCCGAGCCGCTCGCGCTGCTCGACTACATCGCGCTCGAGGACGCCGACCCGGAGGTGCTGCGGCAGATCGCCATCGGGCTCAAGGCGGGCGCCGAGCAGGCAGGTGTGGAGATCCCCGGCGGCGAGGTGGCGCAGCTGCCGGAGCTGATCCGCGGCCATCCCTCCCCGCGCGGCTTCGACCTGGCCGCCTCGGCATTCGGCACGGTCCGGCTGGACGCGCTCATCACCGGCGAGCGGATCGCTCCGGGCGACGCGGTCATCGGACTGCCGTCGAGCGGCCTGCACTCGAACGGCTACACGCTGGCGCGGCGCGCGCTGCCCGACCTCGCCGAGGAGTTCGGCGGCCGCACGATCGGCGACGAGCTGCTCGAGCCCACCGTGATCTACGTGCGCGCGGCGCTCGAGCTGGTTCGCTCCCACGACGTCCACGGCCTCGCGCACATCACCGGCGACGGCCTGCTCAACCTGCTCCGCCTCAACCCGAACGTGGGCTTCTCCATCGACTCGCCGCTGCCGGTCCTGCCCGTTTTCGACCTGATCGCCGAGCGCGCCGCGGTGGGCGCCGAGGACATGTGGCTCACGTTCAACATGGGCTGCGGCTTCTGCTGCATCGTCCCCGCGGATCAGGCGGGCGCGGCCACCGAGCTGCTGGCCGCGCACCATCCCGGCGCCGCGCGGATTGGCTCCGTCACCGCCGACGCGGGTGTGGTGGACCTGCCGCACGCCGGCCTGAGCCTGCGCAGGACGTGACGCCCGCGCGGCTGCGCAAGGCCTGCCTGGCGCTCCCCGGCGCCGAGGAGACGTTCCCATTCGACGCCGAGAACTCGGTGTTCAAGGTCGGCGGGAAGATCTTCGCGATCAGCCGGCTGAAGGGAAAACCCCTGCGTGTGAGCCTGAAATGCGACCCGGCGCTCGCCCAGGGCCTGCGCGCGGCGCACCCCGAGATCATCCCTGGCTACCACCTCAACAAGCAGCACTGGAACACGCTGATGCTGGACGGCGAGCTGCCCGACGACATGGTCGTGCAGATGATTGAGGATTCGTATGACTTGGTTGTTTCAAAGCTGCCGCGCGCTACGCAGCGGGCACTTGGGTGGGCGCCGGCAGTCGAGTGACTAGTGACTCGTGACTAGTGACTCGACTTCCTCGAGGCTTTCCGCCTCCGCGTCCGGCGCGTACTCCGGAGCCTCGGGCTCCAGGTGCGCGTAGATCCCTCCGGGCCTGCGAACTCGGATCGACCTCATTCCCGCGGCGCGGGCGGCCTTGAAGTCCTTGGCCGGGTTGTCCGAGACGTAGACCGCCCCGGCCGGCTGTACGCCCAGACGCTCGAGCAGGGTGGTCAGGCCGCGTGGGCTCGGCTTCCAGGCGTCGCGGTCCAGCTCGCCGCTGACCAGCGTAACGTCGAAGAAGTGGCGCAGGCCGAGCGCGTCCAGCTTGCCGTACTGGATCTCGGGCTCGCCATCGCTCAGCATCCCCAGGCGGTAGCCCTCGCCGCGCAGGCGCTCGAGCAGACCCGGCACCTCCGGGAACGGCTCGAGCTCAGGCGTGTGCGACCGGTAGACGGCCACAAGATCCGCCACATCCGCGTCGATGTCGCGGGCAGTCAGGAAGCGGTCGAAGGTGTCGCCGCGCACGCCCGCCTCGAACAGCCGCTCGAGCTCGTCGTAGGCCTCGGCGGCCGGCACGCCGAAGCGGCGCTCCGCGGCCTCGGCCACCGCGCGGAAGCCCGAGCGCACATACGCGGCCTCCGGATAGAGCGTGTCGTCGAGGTCAAAGACGACGGCGCGCGTCCGCGGCACGGTCCTCCTCGCGGATGAAGAACGACTCGTCGTAGCGCGTCATGTAGAGGCCCTGCTCGTAGCTCCCGAGCGGCGGCAGCCCCACCTCGAGCCCGGCCGCGTGGGCAAGCAGCCAGCGCGGCGAGTCCACGCCCGCGGCGATCGCCAGCGGCATCCCGCCGCCGAACCGCGCGTTCACCTCGGTGAAGCGCGGCTCGTCGCCCTTCATCAGGCACTGGACGGTGATCGGCCCCCGCGCCTCGAGCGCCTCGGCGATCGTCACGCAGTGTCGCGCCACGTCTTCGTCGTAGACGGTCACGCCCTTCGACACCTCGCCGCTGCGCACCTCGATCCGCCGCCGCGACGCGACCGCGGCCACGCGGCCGTCCTCCAGGCACAGCACGTCGGTGGTGATCTCCGGGCCCGGCAGGTGCTCCTGCACGATCGCCTCCGGCACGCGCTCGAGCCAGAAGCGCAGCTCGTCCCTGTCGTTCGCCCGGTGCGTGTGCGCCCCGGCGCTGCCGAAGCGCGGCTTGATGAAGACCGGGTAGGGCAGGTCCGCCTCGTACGCCTCCTCGAAGCGCCACCAGCACGGGACCGGCACCTCGAGGCGCTCGAACAGTTCAGCGGTGGCCAGCTTGTCAGCCGTCGTCTCCGCCGCGCCGAACGGCAGCACCATCGTGCGTGCTCCCGTGGCGTCGAGCTCCTCGCGCCTGTGGGCGAGAACGGTGATCTCCGGATCGATCAGGGGAAAGAGCAGCGAGATTTGCTCGCGCTCGCAGACCTCGATCAGCGCCGGCACGTACCCGGGGTCGTCGCAGCGCGGCACCATGAACCACGCGTCGCACTCGCGCAGCGCGGGAGCGAGCGGGTCGATGTCCACGCCCACGATGCGGCCGGCCAGGCCCAGCTCGCCGTACGCGCCGCGAAAGGCGCGCAGCAGCTCCACGCGGCGCCCCACGCTCGTGAACAGCACGTTCACCTCGTTCACGGCGCAGTACTCTGCTCCACTGCGCAGATGGAGGCCACGCGGTCGCACACCCAGCTCGCGTTGAAGCGCGGCTTCGACGTCGTGGCGGCCTCGATCGCGCTGGTGGTGGCATCGCCGCTGCTGGTCGTGATCGCGCTGCTGATCCTCGTGACTATGGGCCCGCCGGTCCTGTTCCGCCAGCGCCGCCTCGGGCTCGACGGGCGGGAGTTCACGCTGCTCAAGTTCCGCACGATGAAGGGGCGTCCGCCTGGGCCGGACAAGCCACTCGATGACGACGTGAGAATCACGCGCGTGGGGCGAGTGCTGCGCCAGCTGAGCCTGGACGAGTTGCCGGAGCTCGTGAACGTGCTGCGCGGGGAGCTGTCGATCGTGGGACCTCGCCCGCTGCTGCCGGAGTACCGCGACCTCTACTCGCCGGAGCAGCTGCGCCGGCACGAGCTGCCGCCGGGCATCGCTGGGCCCGTTCTGGCGAAGGGGCGCAACGCGCTCAGCTGGGAGGAGAAGTTCGCCTGGGACGTCTGGTACGTGGACAACTGGTCACTCTGGCTCGACGCCAAGCTGCTGGTGCAGAGCGTCGCCGGGGTGCTGACGCGCAGGGGCGTGAGCGCGGACGACCACGCCACGATGCCGCGCTTCGAGGGCACTAGGCGCTCTCCCACAGATAGCCCGTGAGCACACGCACCGGGCGCAGCTTCCAGTCGGCCGCGAGCTGCCAGAGCTGAGCGCCCGCCACCGGCGTGGCCAGGCCGCAGATCTCCTCCACCTCCTTCGTGGCCAGGCGGCCGAAGCGCTTGACCGCGTCGAGCACGGGAGGCGGCTCGCCGAGTGCCGCCGCGCCGGCCGCCTCCGCCGCCGCGCGGTAGTCCTCGTAGGGCCGGAAGCCGACCACCGCGTGACGCACGCCGTCCTCGCCCTCGAACGTCATCGTGGGAAGTGCGATCTCCTCCCCACGGGTGAGCTCGAGATCGCTCCCGAAGGCCTCCACGATCGCGTGCGAGCCGAGGTCGATGCGAAAGCGCTCCACGTCGAGGCGAACGCGCCGCGCCTCCTCCACCAGGGCCTCGGTGGTGTCGAGCTTGCGGCGAAAGCACAGGATCCCCTCGCGCAGCGCCCGCAGGTATGCGTAGCCGCCGTCGCGGGACTGCTCGGCCGCCGCCTTCACCGCCATGCACGCCGGGTAGGTGCTGGCGATCGGCCCCTCTGTCCACAGCCGAGGGTCCAGCGGCATCCCTCCCTCGTCCGCCGCATCCAGCCACTCTCTGAGGAAGCGCTGGTAGGCACGCCCGTTGTCCTGTGTTAAGTCACGGGCAAGGCCGCCCATCACGTAGGTCCAGGAGAGGGAGTCGGCGAACTCCACCATTAGCCGCCGCACCTTCGGCTCGCTGTTCCAGGACCACGAGCAGGCGGGATCGGTGAAATACCGTACGCGTACAGCCACAGCGTTGCCCAAAATAGAGGAGCTGATGATCGGCACCCTGCTCAACAGGCGCTTCCGGTTGGAAGAGCGAGTTGGCTCTGGCGGCATGTCCACCGTCTACCGCGCCTTCGACGAGACCCTCGAGCGCTGGGTGGCCATCAAGCTGCTCCAGGCCGACATCGCGGGCGACGACGACCAGATCGAGCGGTTCCGGCGCGAGGCCCGTGCGGTGGCCCGGCTGAACCACCCGCACGTGGTCACGGTGATCGACGCGGGCGAGGACGACGGCGCTCCCTACATCGTCTTCGAGTACGTGGCGGGCGAGACGCTGAAGGACCGCATCCGCCGCCTGGGCCAGCGGCTGCCGATCACCGACGCCCTGGCGTACGCGATCGAGATCGCCCGCGCTCTCGAGGCCGCTCACGCCGAGCTGCTGGTGCACCGGGACGTGAAGCCCCAGAACGTGCTGCTCGACAACGAGGGCCGCGCGAAGGTCACCGACTTCGGCATCGCGCGCTCGCTGGAGGGCGACGGTCTCACGCTCGCGGGCCGCGTGCTCGGCACCACCGACTACGTGTCGCCCGAGCAGGCGCTTGGCCAGGAGGTGACACAGCAGTCCGACATCTACTCGCTCGGGATCGTCCTCTACGAGATGCTCACCGGCGAGGTGCCGTTCAAGGCCGACGCCCCGGTGGCGGTGGCGATGAAGCACGTGCGCGAGCCGATGCCCGACGTCCGCCGGGCGCGGCGCGAGGTATCGGCGGTCACGGCCTCGATCGTCGACCGCGCCACCGCCAAGGAGACCCGCCATCGCTACCGCACGATCGCAGAGATGCTTGCCGACCTCGAGCAAGCGCTCGCGGTGGAGGCCGCCCGCGCGGGCCACGCCGGTTCGGAGGCCACCACGGTGCTGCGGGCGCTGCCGGCGAGCACCTACGTGCCCTGGCGGCTGCGCTTCCCGCGCCGGGCGATGGTGCTCACGGCGCTGCTCCTCGGCGTGATCGCCACCGTGATCGTGCTGCTGGCGGCGGGCACGCACCGCACGCCGCCCAAGACCCCGACTACGGCCACGACGCCGCAGAAGGGGGCGCGGGCGCTGATCTCGGTTCCGCTCTCGGCGACCCTGGCACACGACTACGACCCGGAGGGCATACCCGACAAAAGCGAGCATCCAGAGCTCGTCCGCTACGCCTTCGACGGCGTCCCCACCACGGTCTGGAACACCGAGAGCTACAGCGCCGGCCTGGGCAAGAAGAAGGGCGTGGGCCTCTACGTGGACGCCGGCAGCGGCATCGTGGCGCGCCAGCTCGACGTCACCGCCAACCCGAGCGACTACGAGGCACGCGTCTACGCGGCGCCCTCGGGCGCCGTGCCACCGGACATCACCGGGTGGACGCCGGTGTCGAGCCCGACCAGTTTGGGCACGCACGCCTCGATAGCGATCGACACGCAGGGCAAGCCGTACCAGTACTACCTGCTCTGGATCACGAAGCTGCCCCCCGGCGGGAAGGCCGGGATCGCCGAGCTGAAGCTCTTGCGCTAGAGGTCAGCCAGCCGCCGTTCGAGTAGCCGGCGCTCGGCCTGGTCGGGCGTCAGCTCCAGAGCCCGCCGAATCTCGTCGCGGGCCTCGTCGCTCCGCCCCAATCGACGCAGCAGCTCCCCACGCGTGGAGTGCAGGTAGCGGTACTCGTCCAGATCGAGGCCATCGACGATCGCGAGCCCCGCCTCGGGTCCGTCCGCCTCGGCGATCGCCACGGCCCGGCTCAGCTCCACCACGGGCGACCCGGTGAGGCGCGCCAGCTCGCCGTAGAGCGCCGCGATCTCCGCCCAGTCGCGCGGCTCGTCGGCATGCAGCGACGCGATCGCCGCCTGCATCACGTAGGGACCGCGGCCGCGCAGAGCGAGTGCGCGGTCGAGCACGGCTCGCCCCTCGGCAATCTGCGCCGCGTCCCAGAGCGAGCGGTCCTGGTCCTCGAGCAGGACGAGGTCGCCGTCCTGGAAGCGCGCCTCGCGACGGGCGTCGAGCAGCAGCATCATCGCCAGCAGGCCCTGCACCTCCGGCTCGTCGGGCATCAACTCGGCGAGC
>JBKPDA010000061.1:0-15446 GCA_046727635.1 Actinomycetota bacterium
GGCGTGTCCTCGCTGTGGTGCACGGTCCACGGGCACGGACACCCGGCGATCGACGCGGCCGTGCGCGCGCAGCTCGACCGGGTCGCGCATTCGACGATGCTCGGCCTGTCGCATCCGGGGGCCGCGCGGCTGGCGGCGCGGCTGGTCGAGATCGCGCCGCCCGGCCTAACGCGCGTCTTCTACTCGGACAGTGGCTCCACGGCCGCCGAGATCGCGCTTAAGATGGCGTTCCAGTATTGGCAGCAGCGCGGCGGGGCCGACCGCCGGCGCACGCGCTTCGTGGCGCTGCGGGACGCCTACCACGGCGACACGATCGGCTCGGTCTCGGTCGGCGGCATCGACCTCTTCCACTCGATGTACCGGCCGCTGCTGTTCGACACGCTCAAGGCCGAGCCGGGCGACGCCGCCGACATGGAGCGACTGCTTGCCGCGCACGCCGGCGAGGTGGCTGCCGTGATGGTGGAGCCGCTCGTGCAGGGCGCGGCGGGCATGATCGTTCACCCCGAGGGCTACCTGCGCGACGTGCGCGAGCTGTGCGACCGCCACGGCGTCTTCCTCATCTGCGACGAGGTGGCGGTTGGCTTTGGGCGCACCGGCCGGATGTTCGCCTGCGAGCACGAGGGAGTGGCGCCGGACTTCCTCTGCCTCGCGAAGGGCATCACGGGCGGCTACCTGCCGCTTGCGGCCACGCTGGCCACTGAGCGGGTCTACGCGGGCTTCCTGGGCGAGCACGAGGAGTTCCGCACGTTCTTCCACGGGCACACCTACACGGGCAACCCGCTGGCCTGCGCGGCCGCGCTGGCCACGCTCGACGTGTTCGAGGAGGAGCGCACGCTGGAGCGGCTGCAGCCGAAGATCGCGCTGCTCGAGCGGCTGCTCGAGCCCGTTGAGGAGCTGCCGATGGTCCGCGAGGTGCGGCGCCGCGGGTTTATGTGCGGGATCGAGCTCGCCGGCTTCCCGCTGGAGGCGCGGATGGGTCACCAGGTCACGCTGGAGGCACGCCGCCGCGGGGCGATCGTCCGCCCGCTGGGTGACGTCGTGGTGCTGATGCCGCCGCTCGCGATCTCCGAGGCCGACCTGGAGCGCCTCGTCGTGATCGTGTGGGAGTCGATCGTGGCGGCCGCCGACCGGCGGCACTTGGCAGCCGCGTAGCCGGGCCGCGATACTCGGCGGCCGACAGCGAGCACCGGGCGCGTCAGACCAAGCTGATCAAGGACGCAGGGTCGAAGCTTGGCGAGTAGCCAAGCGAGACCCGAGGACGCCGAGCAGCGCAGGTGTGACGCGCCCGGCTCAACCGTCGTAGGGTGAGAAATCCTTCTTCCGAGCCCCGCAGACCGGGCAGAACCAGTCGTCGGGGATCTCGGTGAACGGCGTGCCCGGGGGCACACCGCCGTCGGGATCGCCCTCGGCGGGGTCGTAGATGAATCCGCACGACTCGCAGATCCAGAGTTGCTGCGTTGCTGCCTCCACGATTCGAGCAGGTTAGCGGGAGTAGGCTGCTCCCGATGGCAGCCGGCGAGCCGAGATTCGACCGCCCGGGGCCGGGCGAGCGGTTGAACACGGGACCAGTGAAACCGGCGCGGCCGGCGGCGTCCGTCATGGTGCTGCGCGACCCGGGTCCGGAGGTGCTGCTCGTACAGCGCAACCCGGAGGCGCGCTTCATGGGCGGCGCCTGGGTGTTCCCGGGCGGCGCCGTCCACGACGAGGACTCGAGCCCGGCGCAGACCGCGGCGCGCGAGCTGGAGGAGGAGGCCGGCGTCTCGATCGTCGATTCGGACGAGCTCGTGCCTTTCTCGCGCTGGATCACGCCTGCCGAGGTGGAGGTGCGCTTCGACACCTGGTTCTTCGTGGCGGCGTCCCCGCCCGGCGCCGCCCCGGTCTGCGACGGCGCGGAGTGCGTGGACGTGCGCTGGCTGGCGCCAGGCTCGGCCCTCGAGGGGTACCGGCGCGGGGAGCTGCTGCTGGTGTTCCCCACGATCAAGCACCTGCAGCAGCTGGCGGAGTTCGGCTCGGTGGCGGAGGCGCTGGAGCACGCCCGCGCCCGCCGCGTCCAGCCGGTGCAACCCCGCGTGCTCATCGACGGCGGCCAGGCCCGGGTGGTGCTCCCGGGCGAACCGGGATACCAGGATTCGTAGCGATGCCCACCGCGGGACTCACCGTCGCCGTCACCGGCCCCACCGGGGACCTCGGCATCGCGCTGGTGGACGCCCTCGAGCGCAGCCGGGGCGTGAAGCGCATCGTGGGGATGGCGCGGCGGCCCTTCGATCCCAGCGAGGCGGGCTGGAAGAAGACCGAGTACCGGCAGGGCGACGTCCGCGACCCGGCCAGCGCCCGCGACGCCGTGAAGGACGCCGACGTGGTCGTGCACCTCGCGTTCGCGATCCTCACGGCCAGCGACGCCACCCGCGAGGTGAACATCGACGGCTCGCGCAACGTGTTCGAGGCGGCTGTGGCGGCCGGGGCGGAGCGCCTCTGCTATGCGTCGAGCGTCGCCGCCTACGGCTTCCATACCGACAACCCCGACTGGCTCACCGAGGACGTGCCGCCGCGCGGCACGAAGGAGCATTTCTACTCGCAGCAGAAGGCCGAGGTGGAGGCCGTGCTGGCCGAGGTGCTGAAGAACAAACGGCGCACCAGCGCGTACGTGTTCAGGCCCTGCATCGTCGCCGGGCCGCGCGCGCAGATGATGCTCGAAGAGATCCCCTACATCCGGCTCTCGGACGCGGTGCCGGAGGCGGTGGCACGGGTGTTCCGCTCACTGCCGATCCTCAAGCCGGTGATCCCGGATCCTGGCACGCGGTTCCAGCTCGTTCACGAGGACGACGTGGCGTCAGCCTTCGTGGCCGGCGTCTTGGGCAAGGGCACACCCGGTCCCTACAACCTCGCGGGCTCGGGCACGCTCAGGGCGCGCGACCTGGCGGCGGCGCTCGGCTGGTACTCGGTGCCGATCCCGGAGCTGGCCGTGGAGGCCACCGCCGAGGTGATCGCCCGCCTGCCGGCCCCGCCGCAGCTGGCCTGGATCCACTCGGTGCGCAAGGAGGTGCTGATGAAGACCGACCGCGCCAGGAAGGAGCTCGGCTGGCGGCCGAGGCACAGCAGCAAGGCCACGCTCAAGCAGCTGGTGGAGGCACACCGCGCGGCCGACTAGCGGCTCGCGGTCTGCGACCCGCGATCTGCCTCCAGCAGGTCCTCGCGCCCCGACTCCTCGAGCATCTTGCGGTAGCGCGGGAAGACGGGCTTTACGAGCGGCACGAGCCGCAGGATCTTCGCGACCGGGCCCTTGGCGCGCATCTGGCCGCGTGCCAGCGCCACGGTGACGTTCACGCCGCCGAGCCAGAAGCGGTGGGCCGTGTCGGCCTCCATGGTCATGATCACCTCGGGCTCGAGCTCGCTCGGACCGAGGTCCACGAGCGGGTCCTCCCCCTCCACCATCTTCACGGTGATCTGCGACTCGGGCTCGCGGTACTGGTACTGCACGATCGTGTTTGCGCGCTGGAACCGGGGTGCCAGCTCCGGGTCCTCCACAATCTCCTGGAAGAGCCGGCCGATGTACTCGTAGACCTCGGACTCGTCTCGGAAATAGGGCACCTGACTCTCTCCTCCGCCGGGTACGCGGCGATTCTGGTCTAGGCTGTCTCCGTCGTCAATGGCGGGGAGCAGCACAACCCGGGGCGGGAATGGGTGTTG
Source organism: Actinomycetota bacterium (assembly GCA_046727635.1). Lineage (GTDB taxonomy): Bacteria > Actinomycetota > Thermoleophilia > Solirubrobacterales > Thermoleophilaceae > JAICJR01. The sequence goes on from JBKPDA010000061.1 coordinate 3,688, forward strand.
CAAGACCGAACCGCCCTGTCGGCGGCGCAACGAACCATCCTCCACCGCTTGTACCGCGCCCTTCGCACGCTTCCGATCGTCGCCGCGCTCGCGCTCGGTCTGCCTACGCACGCGCTAGCCGCCGGCACCGAGGCGTCCAAGCCCACGCCGAAGGTGCTCTACCAGGACGGCTACACGGGTCGCTACCTGCTCGACGGTGTCTGGTACTTCCGTGCCGATCCGCAGGACCAGGGGCTCGGCCTCGGCTTCCAGCGTCAGTCAGACCTCACTGGCTGGACCCCGGTGAACGTGCCAAGCGCGTGGAACGCCAACGACCTCTCGGACGCGAGCCAGCGCGGCGGGGTGGGCTGGTACCGCAAGGACTTCCGCGTGCCCGCCGCCTCTCGCAGTACAACCTGGGTCGCGCGCTTCGAGTCCGTGAACTACCGCGCCCGGGTGTACCTGAACGGAAAGCAGATCGGCACGCACGAGGGCGCCTACCTGCCGTTCGAGGTCCCGCTTACCGGGGTGCGGAAGAAGGGCGTGAACCACCTGGTGGTGCGGGTGGACAGCCGCCGCTCGGACGACGACCTCCCCCCGATGGTGGACTCCGATAACGGCACCCCCGGCGGCGGCTGGTGGAACTACGGCGGCCTGCTGCGCGAGGTCTACCTGCGCAAGGTCGACCTCGTGGACATCTCGACGTTCTCGGCTCGCCCGATCCTGCCCTGCCGCAACTGCGACGCGAAGGTGCTGATCACGGCCACGCTCCACAACGTGAACGGCGGCAAGCGGAGGGCGTCCTTCCATGCCTCGGTGGGCGGGATCGCCGCCCACTTCCGCCCGGTCGTGATCCCGCCTCACGGCCTGCGTCAGGTGCAGGCCGAGGTGACGATCATCAACCCGCGGCTGTGGGAGCCGGGCGATCCGCAGCTCTACCGGGTGCAAGCCTCGGTGACGACCGGCAGCCACACCGGAGCTGGCTACTCCGCGCACATCGGAATCCGCTCGATCAAGGTGAAGAACGGCCGCCTGCTCCTCAACGGCGTGCCCACCACGCTGCGCGGCGCGAGCGTGCACGAGGAGGCGCCCGGCACCGGCGGCGCGCTCTCGCCCGATCAGATCCGCACCGAGTTCGCCGAGCTCCAGCAGCTGGGCGCCACGATCACGCGCGCTCACTACCCGCTCAACCCGCAGTTCCTCGAGGCCGCCGACCGCGCCGGGATCATGGTCTGGGACGAGATCCCGATGTACCGCATGAGCGACGAGGCGCTCAAGCTGAAATCGGTGCGCGACAAGGGCCTCGCCGACCTCCAGGGCATGATCCTGCGCGACGAGAACCACCCGTCGGTGCTCACCTGGTCGATCGGCAACGAGAACCCGTCGCGACCGGTCTTCGGCCAGATCCGCTACATCCAGGCGGCGCACGCGCTCGTGAAGCAGCTCGATCCCACGCGCCTCATGGGCTTCGACATCGCCGGCTACCCGTCCACGCCGAAGATCCCCGAGTACAAGTACATAACCGCGCTCGGGATCAACGACTACTTCGGCTGGTACCCGGGGCCGAGCGGCCAGCTGGTGGATCGCAACGGGATCGGCCCGTACCTCGACCAGATGCACGCCTACTACCCGCGCCTCGCGCTGTTCGTCACGGAGTACGGCGCGGAGTCGAATCGCCACGGCGCCGTGGACGAGAAGGGCACCTACGAGTTCCAGGATGACTGGCTGTCGTTCCAGAACAGCGTGTTCGACTCAAAGCCGTTCATCAACGGCGCGATCGTCTGGATCCTGCGCGACTTCAAGGTGCGTCCCGGCTGGGACGGCGGCAACCCGTTCACCGGCGCGCCGTACAACCAGAAGGGCGTGCTCGACCAGAACGGCGACGAGAAGCCCGCCTACCCGATACTCCAGCGGATCTACGAGAACGTGCAGCGCGCCGGCGCCGCGAAGATCAAGGCCGTGGACGCCGGGCTTCAGGCGGCCAGCCGGTAGACACTGCCGCCCAGCGAGACGAGGTAGATCCGGCCGCGCGCGTCCTCGCCGAAGGAGCTGAGCCTCTGGACGCGGAACGGCAGCCGGTTCCCGCCCGTGGCGTGGCCGGTGCGCAGCCTCGCCGAGTAGATCCCCGTGTTGCAGTTGTCGCCGTACAGGTAGCGGCCGTAGAGCGAGCCCAGCGAGCGGTCGCGCACCACGTAGCCGCCGATGATGGCGCAGAAGCCCGCGCTGTGTGAGCGCACGAGCACCGGCGGCGCGTAAGTGCCGTTGACGGCCGCCGAGGAGTAGCGCCGGTAGCCCTCATAGCCCTTCCAGCCGAAGTTCAATCCCGCCGCCTGGCCCTTGCGCTCGAAGTCGATCTCCTCGAACTTGTCCTGCCCAACGTCGCCGATCGCGATGTCGCCCGTCGCTCGGTCGAACGAGAAGCGCCAGGGGTTGCGCAGACCGTAGGAGTAGATCTCGGGGCGTACGCCGCGGCGGCCGGCGAACGGGTTGCCGGCCGGGATCGTGTAGGGGCGGCCGCCGGAGGCCTCCGGGTGGATACGCAGGATCTTGCCGAGCAGCGTGCTCAGGCTCTGGCCATGGCCCGAGGGATCGCCCTCGCTGCCGCCGTCGCCGATGCCGATGTAGAGGTCGCCGTCGGGGCTGAACTGCAGCTGGCCGCCGTCGTGATTCGGGAACTGGTGGTGGTCCTGGAAGAGGATCTCGCGGCGGCTCGACTTGTCGGCGCGGTCGGCGCTGCCGGAGCGCCGCAGCTGCTGCACGCGGATGTTGCCGCCGCGATCCGTGTAGTAGACGTAGAACAGCCCGCTGCGGGCGTAGTCCGGGGCGAACGCGAGCGACAGGAGTCCCTGCTCCCCGCCGGCCCGCACGTCGCCACGGATGTCGAGGAACGGCGTGGCGAGCTGGCGCCCGTTCTTCACCACCATGATGCGCCCGGCCTGCTCCACCACGAACACGCGACTGTCGTCGCCCGGCGCTCCGGTGACGTAGACGGGCGACGCAAAGCCGCCGATGCGCACGAGGTGCGCCGCCCCGGCGGTCACCTGCGGCGCGGTGGCGCTCTTGCCCGAGCCACAGGCCGAAGGCAGGACGAGTGTCAGAGCGAGCAGCGCGGGGAGCCCGCATCGCGTCACGCCGCTACTGCCTTGTAGTAGCGCACGGCCAGGCCGGTGAGCAACGTCTCAAAGCAGGCCTCGAGCGAGAGCCCGTTCGCCTCGGCGTAGCCCCGCATGCCCTCGCGCTCGATCGCGACGCTCTGGTCGATCACCTCATCCACGAGGTCCGGGTGCTGGTCCGAGAAATACGCGCCCATGGAATAGAGGTTCGTGTCCATGAGCGACTCGAGGAACAGCTCGTCGCTCCGCTCCGTCCGCTCGGCCATGCGGCCGCAGATTACCCGGTCGAACTTGGCAAGTTACCGCCGTCGAGGTGGCGAAACTCGGCTGTTAGTCCGCCCAATTTCGGGAAATTTGGTTGCGCCGTCTGTCACGGCCGATAAAGTCCTCGTAGGCACATCGACGACGGGAGGGAAGTTCATGGCGATCCATCTCACCCCCACCGAGCTCGCGCGTGAGGCGGGGATGCAACGGAGAGAAGTCATCTCCAAGTGCATGGAGCTCGGTGTGCCGATATTCCAGGGGAGGATCGACAAGACGCTCTTCCTGTGCTCGCTGAAGGAGTCGCAGCGCAGGACCCTCGCTAAGGCCTAGCGCCCAGCCGCAACGAAGCCAGCTCCACCTCCGAATTCGGGCATTTCGCTCGAATGTCTCACTGCGCATAGAATCATTGGCCAGTTGGCCAAGTCGTCCGAGGAGGAGCTGATGGAAGTAGGGACGGTCACCGCCGCCGAGGCGAGCACCGGTTCGCGCACGATGGCGGACCTGGCGCTGGCCGCCGGCGAGAAGTTCTCCGACCGTCCTGCCCTGCGGCACAAGGTCGGCGAGGAGTGGGTCGACATCAGCTACGCGGACCAGGCCGCCACGGTCCGGCGCGTGGCCGGCGGCTTGATCGACCTGGGCATCAAGCCGGGCGACAAGGTCGCGATCCTCAGCAATACCCGCGCCGAGTGGACGTTCTCCTGCTTCGGCATCCTCGCAGCCGGCGCCACCTGCGTCTCGATCTACCAGACCAACTCGCCGCAGGAGTGCCACTACGTGCTCAGCCACTCCGAGTCGCGTGCCGTGTTCGTCGAGGACGCCGAGCAGCTGGCGAAGATTCGCGCTGTGGAGGCCGACCTGCCCAGCCTCGAGCTGATCGTGGTGATGGAGCCGGAGGGCGACATCGGCGACGCGGTCGGCTTCGAAGACCTCATGAGCCGCGGCGAGCGGCGCGCCGAGGCCGACGTGGACGAGCGGTTGGCGGGCGTCTCGCTCGACGACAACTGCCTCTACATCTACACCTCCGGCACCACCGGCCCGCCGAAGGGCTGCATGCTCACGCACGGCAACTACCGTCGCGTGGCCAACATGGTGGAGGCGCAGAACACGCTCGCCACCAACGAGCTCGTCTACCTCTTCCTGCCGCTGGCGCACGCATTCGCGCTGCTCATCCAGTTCGTGGCGATCGACCTCGGCAGCACGATCGCCTACTGGGAGAAGGACGCGCAGAAGATCGTGCCCAACCTGATGGAGGTGAAGCCCAGCTACTTCCCGTCGGTGCCGCGGATCTTCGAGAAGATCTACACGCTCGCCAACAGCGTCGGCGACCCAGTCGAGATCAAGCAGGCGGTAGAGGTGGGCTTCAAGGTGCGCCAGCTCCAGGAAGCCGGGCAGGACGTGCCGGCCGATCTGCAGACGGCGTTCGACGAGGCCGACAAGGCGCTCTTCCAGAACGTGCGCAACCTCTTCGGCGGCCGCATCCGCCAGTGCTCAACGGGCGCCGCGCCGATCGCGCACGAGATCCTCGAGTTCTTCTATGCGTGCGGCGTGCCGGTGATGGAGGGCTACGGCATGACCGAGACGTCAACGGTCGCGAGCTCCAACAGGCTCGACGCCTTCCGCTTCGGATCGGTGGGCCAACCGCTGCCCGGCGTGGAGGCGCGCATCGCCGACGACGGAGAGCTGCTTCTGCGCGGCGACAACATCTTCCACGGCTACTTCAAGAACGAGGACGCCACGCACGAGGCACTCGCCGACGGCTGGCTCCACACGGGCGACCTCGGCTCGATCGACGACGACGGCTTCATCTACATCACCGGCCGCAAGAAGGACATCATCATCACAGCGGGCGGCAAGAACATCACGCCGGCCAACCTGGAGAACGGCCTCAAGCAGAGCCGCTGGATCTCCCAGGCGGTCGTGGTCGGGGACCGCCGCCCCTACCTCGTGACGCTGATCACGCTCGACCAGGAGGAGGTGCCCGCCTTCGCCGAGCAGCACGGGCTCAAGCCTGAGGACGTGCCCGAGTCGGCCGAGATGCGAGCCGCCGTGCAGGAGGAGATTGACCGCGTGAACTCCGAGGTGGGCCGCGTCGAGCAAATCAAGAAGTTCAAGATCCTGCCCCACGACCTCTCACAGGAGACCGGCGAGCTGACGCCCACGCTGAAGGTGAAGCGGAACGTGGTGAACGAGAAGTTCGCCGGCGAGGTCGAGGCTCTCTACTCTTCATAAGTGGCGAGGAACGACCCCACCGATACCGGCGGCCTCTTCATCGGACGCCGGCCGGGGACCGCGCCGCTCCGCTATAGGGCCAAGCCAGTCACCGCAGGGGCGCCGCGCCGGACGGCCGACCGCGTTTTCGCAGCCTTCCTGCTCGTTATCGAGACGCTGCTGTGCGTGAGCCTCTTCGGCCCCCAGCCGATCGGCTGGCTCTGGGTCGGCTCGCAGGTGAACTACCAGACGCACTCGGTGTCGCTCGGGATCCTGTCGGCGTTCGCGGGGATGCTCGCCACGCTGATGATCACGCTGGGGCTGGCGCGCCGGGTGGACCATGCCTGGCGCCTCGTGCGCCGCGCGGCGGGCTATGAGCAGAAGAACGGCGCGCTCGAGCGCATCTTCATCCTCAGCGCGGGAATCGCGGCCGTCGGCTTCGCGTTCTGGTTCCTGATCATCGCCGGGCCGGGTCCGGAGCTCTCACCGCGCCAGTAGCCATGGGCCTCCTCGACTACTACCGCCAGTTCGAGGACGTCGACGAGGAGGAGTGGAACCGCGGCCTGCGCGAGCGCCGCGCGCGCGAGCGGGCGCTGGCCCTCGAGAAGGTGCCCACGATCGACCTGTCGAGCACCGAGTGGCCCGACCTGCCGAACTCGGAGGTGGTCAACGCCGCCATCGCCCGCGCACGCGGGCGGGTGAACGGCTACCCCGATCGTCACGCGGCCGGCATCCGAGAGCTCCTGGCGGAGCGCCACGGGGTGGCCGCCGAGCAGATCGTGCTCGGCAACGGCGCCTCCGAGCTGCTGCAGGCGGCGGCGTTCAAGCTCCTGGGCCCGGGCGACGAGCTGGTCACGCCCTGGCCGTCGTATCCCCTGTATCCGCTGATGGCCTCGCGAGCGGGCGCGCGGCCGGTGCCGGTCTCGGCGGAAGACAGCCTGTCCGACTCGATCGGCGACCCCACGCGCATCGTCGTGCTCTGCAACCCCAACGACCCCAGCGGCACGTACCTGCGAGCCACGGAGGTGGACGGCATCGCCGCCGCGTTGCCGGAGGGCGTGCACCTGCTCGTGGACGAGGCGTTCATCCAATTCCAGGATATGGAGCCCGAGGACTCGGTGCTGCGGCTGGTGGACCAGCACGAGCGGCTCCTCGTGTTCCGCACGTTCTCGAAGATCTACGGGCTCTCGGGCCTGCGGGCGGGCTACGCGGTTGGCAGCGCGAGCGCCGGAGCGCTGCTCGACTCGCTCGCGCCCGCGCTCGGGGTGAACGCGCTCACCCAGGCGGCTGTCGAGCAGGCCCTCAAGATCGGCGACGCGGAGGTGCGCAGGCGCCGCGAGCTCGTGATCGAGCAGCGCACGCGCCTGCTGCGCGCGCTCCACGACCTGCCCGTGGACGCTCCCCCGAGCCAGGCCAACTTCGTCTGGCTGCACGCCGCCGGGCTCACCGGAGCCGAGCTGGCGGCGCGCCTCGAGCGCACGGGGGTGATCGTCGCCCCCGGCGGGCCGCTGGGGGCCGACGACCACCTGCGCGCCTCGATCACGGGCGCGGGCGGAACCGATCGCCTGATCGACGGGCTGAAGGAAGCGCTGCGCTAGACGGCCGCGTACGCCAGGCTCGGCACCTTCCTCACCGCGAAGCTCTTCCGCATGTAGAAGAACCAGGTCACCCCGGCCAGCACCACGTAGCCGACGATGAACACCCACAGCGCCGACACCGACCAGTCCAGGTGGGCGTGCGCGATGGCCGCCTTCTCGGCCGGCGTCTTGGCCGCCTTCATCAGCGCGCTCACGCCCAGGCTCGACTGGCGGAACACCAGCTGGATCAGGAAGCCGCCGAAAGCGCCCACCGCTCCGCAGATCCCGATCGTCGCCGCCGCGCGGCGCTTGAAGTCGAGCGCGGTCTGCTTCGGGTCGAGGCCCTTCTCCTCCGCCTCGTTGCGCCCGAGCGCGGCGTAGATCGACGGGATCATCCGGTAGGTCGAGCCGTTCCCCATGCCGGCGAACAGGAAGATCGCCATGTAGGAGGCGAAGAACAGCGCGAAGCTGTGCTGCTTGACGCCGACCATCGCGATCCCGGTGAACAGCGCCATGCCGAGGAACGTGGCGAGCGTCACCCGAGCGCCGCCCAGCTTGTCCGACATCCACCCGCCGACCGGCCGCGACAGGGAGCCGATCAGCGCGCCCATGAAGCCGAGCCCCGCCAGGTAGGTGGCGATGAACGGATGGTGACCGAGGAACTCCGGGAAGGTGTTCTTGATCACCAGCGGCAGCGCGAACGAGTAGCCGATGAACGACCCGAAGGTGCCGATATAGAGGATCGACATGATCCAGGTCTGGCCCGTCTTCGCCGCCGCGTAGTACGGCTTGTAGTCGGTCTTCGCTTGGGTGAGGCTGTCCATGTAGAACCAGGCGCAGGTGGCCGCCAGCACGATGAACGGCAGCCAGACCAGGCCCGCGTATGCCAGGTGCACGTCATGCACCTTCATCTTCACGGCCGCGGCCGGCACGCCGATGATGATCACGAGGGGCACCACCAGCTGGGCCACCGCCACGCCGAGGTTGCCGCCCGCCGCGTTCAGCCCGAGCGCGAAGCCCTTCCTCCTCTCGGGATAGAAGAACGAGATGTTCGCCATCGAGGAGGAGAAGTTGCCTCCGCCGAAGCCCGCCGTGGCCGCGCAGGCGAACAGGACCCAGAACTGGGCGTCGTGGCTGAGACCGGCCACCCAGCCGCTCGGCACCACGATCGCCAGGAGCAGGGCCGGGATCAGCAGTAGCGAGGCGCTGACCGTGGTCCAGACTCGCCCGCCGAACTTCGGCACCGCGAACGTGTAGGGCAGCCTCAGCGTCGAGCCCACCAGGTTCGGAATCGAGGTGAGCCAGAACTGCTCCGGCACCGACATCGTGATCCCCACGTTGGAGAGGTTGATCACGATCACCGCCCAGAGCACCCACATGCTGAAGCCGATGTGCTCGGCGAAGATCGAGAAGGCGAGGTTCTTGCGGGCGATCTTCTTGCCTGTCGCCTCCCAGAACTGCTCGTTGTCTGGTTCCCACTGGTCTATCCAGCGACCGCGAGCAGCCGCGGTCCGTTTCATTGCGGGCGCCGCCCCGGCGCGCGTGACGTCGAACGATGTGCTCATTCAGGCCTCCCGTCGGTTGCGCGGCGCACGTTACGGACGGCCGATGTCCGCGCTGTGAGCGGAACGTGTCCGGTCGGTGACCTGCGTGTTTCGTTCTGGTTACGCGGCCAGCAGCGCCGACAGCGTGGCCTGGCCGCGTCCGTCCGCAAGCGCCGCGCGCGCATCGCGGGCGCCCTGCAGCGGATCGCGGGCCACTCCCGCCGCGTACAGCTTGATCCCCGCGCTCAGGGCCACGGTGTGGCTCAGCAGATCGTCAGCTTCGCCGGAGAGGATCACGCGGGTGAGCCAGGCGGAGCTCTCGGCACCGCCGTCGCCGCGCAGGTTCGCGCCCAGCAGCTCGGGCAGCTCGAGCGCGTGACCCTGCTCGTAGGCTGTGGGGCGGCCCGGGCGCATCACGTCGGACCCCTCGATGCCCCGGACCGCTACCGCGCGCTCGGTCCCAAGGTGCTCGAGCGCTCCCACCAGCCGGCCGGCGTACGGCGCGTGCGTGTGACCAACCACGAAGCGCCGGGCGCCGAACCAGTCAACAAGCTTCTCCGCCGAGTGCACGGGACCCCGCAGGCCCACCTCGTCGCGTACCTCCGCGAGCCGCGTCCAGCCGGGCAGGGCCACCCCGGCATGCACAACGCACGCGCCGCTTCGCTCGAGCATCGCGCGCGACTCGTCAAGGCTGGGCTCCGCCGGGCCGCCGAGCGCGCCCAGCACCTCGGCCACTGTGGTGCCGAACTTCGGCCCGAGCGGCCTGCCGCAGTGCATCACCACGCCCGCCCCGCATGCGGCCGCCAGGACTCCGGTGGCCAGCGAGAGGTGGGGCGCCTCGGCCACGCCGTCGTAGGCGCCCGCGCAGGCCACGAGCGGGCGGTTCGTGTCCGCGGTCACCACCGTCGCCGCGTCGCGCAGCGCCTGGGCGAAGCCTGCCAGCTCCGCGGGCTCCTCCCCTTTCACGCGCATCGCGATCAGGAACGCGCCCGCCTGGGCCTCGCTCACCTCGCCGGCCAGTAGCCGCGCCATCGCGTCGCGTGCCTCCTCGAACGTCAGCGCACGGCTGCCGCGGGGGCCGGTGCCGACCGTCCGGATCGTCGCCCGGAAGCCGTCGTATCGGGTGCGGCCGCGCGTGGTCGCCATCAGTCCTCGAACCGGTAGCCGACGCTGCGCACGGTCTTGATCTTGGCCGCGTGCTCGGAGCCCAGCTTGGCTCGGATACGCCGCACGTGCACGTCCACCGTGCGGGCGCCGCCGTAGTAGTCGTAGCCCCACACCCGGCTCAGCAGTGCCTCCCGGGAAAACACACGCTGGGAGTGGGTCATCAGGAACTTGAGCAGCTCGTACTCCATGTATGCGAAGTCCACGGGCTGTCCGTCCACGCTCACCTGGTAGGTGGCCAGGTTCAGCTCGAGCCCGCCGGAGCGCACAATCTCGTTCTGCTCCACCCCGTGGATGGCCCGCCGTGCGCGCGCGATTCGCGCCTGGAGCTCGGCGGCCGAGAAGGGGGCCACGAGCAGCTCGTGGGCGTCGATCACGCCCGGCGTGACGTCGAGCCCGCTTGCGTCGATGGTCAGCACCACCGGCACCTCACCAAGCTCCTCATCGTCGCGCAGCCGCGCGCAGAGGTCGCACTCGGCGCTCGCGTCGCCCAACACGATCGCCACGTCCGGGCGGCGGGCGGTGCTGCCGTCCTCCCCTCGGGGCCGGAGCGAGCCGTTCGCCGCCACTCGGCGCGGGCTGAAGCCGAGCTCCGCAAGCAGCCGCGCGGCCTCGCTGGCCTGCTCGGTGCCGTCTGTGTAGATCCACGCCTCGCCCATCCCTACAACGCCCGCAGGTAGCGGCGCAGCTCGAAGGCCGTGACTGCCTTGCGGAAGTCGTCCCACTCCCGCTGCTTGTTGCGCACGTACCAGTCGCATAGGCGGTCTCCCAGGGTCTCGCGTGCAAGCTCGGATGCGTCGAAGCGGCCTACGGCCTCGCGCAGGTCCTGCGGCAGCCGCGCGGTCCTCGGGGTGGCGTCGTCGCCTGCCTCGGCCGGCAGCTGGTAGCCGCGCTCGATGCCGCGCAGGCCCGCCGCGAGCACCAGCGCGAAGCACAGGTAGGGGTTGCAGGCCGGGTCGGGTGAGCGCAACTCGATGCGCGCGGCGCCTTCCCGCTCGGGCCGGTTCGACGGCACGCGGACCAGTGCGGCTCCGCCGTAGCGCGTCCAGTTCGCGTGCTCCGGAGCCTCGAATCCACCCGCCAGCCGCTTGTAGCTGTTGATCCACTGGTTGGTCACCGCCGTCAGCTCGGGCGCATGCGCCAGCACGCCCGCGAGGAAGCCCTGGCCCGTGAGCGACAGCGGCGCGTCGGCGTCCTCGTCGAAGAAGACGTTGCGATCGCCGTCGAAGAGCGACAGGTGCAGATGCATCCCGGAGCCCGGCACGCCCTCGAGCGGCTTCGGCATGAAGGTGGCGAACACTCCCTGCTCGCGCGCCACCTCCTTCACCGCCAGCCGAAAGGTCACCACCGCGTCGGCCATCGACAGCGCGTCGGTGTGCGTCAGCTGGATCTCGTGCTGCGACGGGCCCACCTCGTGGTGCGACGCCTTCACCGGGATCCCCATCTGCTCCAGCGTCTCGATTGTGCGGCGGCGGAAGTCGCTGCCGTCATCGAGCGGCGTGAGGTCGAAGTAGGCGCCCTGGTCGAGCGGAACGGGCGGCACCTCAGCGTCGGTGTCCTCCGCGAACAGGAAGAACTCGATCTCGGCGCCCACTTGCAGAGTGAAGCCGAAGTCGGCGGCGTGCTGGAGCGTGCAACGCAGCGCATGCCGCGTGTCGCCCGCGAACGGCGTGCCGTCCGGCAACCGCACGTCGCAGAACATGCGCGCCACCAGCGACCCGGGTCGCCAGGGCAGCACCTGGAAGGTCCGCGGATCGGGAAGGGCGATCACGTCGCGCTCGGCCAGCCGGGCCCCGCCCTCGAGCGAGGACCCGTCCAAGCTCACCCCCTCCTCCAGCGCCGCCTCCAGCTCGCCGATCGGGATCGCAAAGCTCTTCAGCTGGCCCAGCACGTCCACGAACCAGAGCCGA
>JBKPDA010000062.1:0-6811 GCA_046727635.1 Actinomycetota bacterium
GCACCGCCACCTGCAACGCGCTGACCGCGCACAACGTGAGCACGCACAGCAAGATCACGACCAGCGCGAGCGCGCCCACGATCTTCGTCCACGGAAGGCCCCGTGGCTTGACGCGCGCTTCGTCAGCCGGTTGTTCTTGGACAGAGGTCACGGCCACACCGCCTTCCCGCGCGGACTCCACGACGGTTGCAGACCAGGCTAGAAAACGATCACCCCCGAGGAAATCGTCCGATGTGGGTGATTTACGTCGGCGTAACGCGGCAGGGGACCGAGCGTCTCGCGGCAGCGTAAATCAGGAGGTCCGGCCCGACGACAGCGGCGAGCGGGCGCCGAGTCGTGCCGCCAGCACAGTGAGGATCCTGAGCGTCGCGTCGATCGTCAGCAATGGCCGACACGACTTGATACGGCGGACCGAGCGCGGGTCCAGGGCGCGCACGCCCGGCCGTTAGCTGGATGCGGCGCTGCCGCCTCCCCCAGCGATCGGGGCGAGGGAGCTCCCGCCGGCTCCGCACTCGTGGCCGGAGGTGCGCTGACGCGGCGGCGGAAGACGTGGAACGACCAGCCCTGGTACGCCAGCACGATCGGGAAGAAACCGAGAAGCGGTTGACGGGCAGCCGATAACCAATCTTTACGTATGCACGGACGTCGGAGTCGGCGACGACGACTCACCGACCGCGGCTTCTGGAATCGCCCAGGACGAGCAGCGCGTCGACGCCGATGGCGCGGCTGCTCCTTGGACGAAGCAGCCAACACTCGCGTCGCGCAACAGGGCGGCCCACAACTGCTTCCGCACACACGGGGTCGCGAAGCCGTACAGGCCTCCCATGCCCGCGCGAACACGAATGCGGGTCTCGACCGGCGCGTCACGACGCACCTGCTCCTCGCCAGGAGCAGGAGTGAGCGCCAGGCTTCCCCTTGTGAGGAGCAGCAGCACTCTCACGCCCAATCGCCGGGTTTGCCCCTTTCTGCCAGCGGCGGGCGTCTCGGCCGACGTCGCCCTCGGTCCCGCTCTGGACGAGACGCATGCACGGCGGCAGCCAGGTTCACCCAATCCTCGCGTCGCACAGCAGAATCGTCATTCCGCGGTCTCGCCGCCAGGCTGTCGCTTCCGCGTGAATGCGAAATCGGCCGCTCCCGACTGCCCCACACCGCCTGCAAGATGAGGTATTTTTCGCTCTACAGAGCCTTAAACGAGAGTGAGCGGGGTCGTCTCCAACACCGAACGCCCAGACGGAGCGTGCGGGTGCATACCTCACCCACGGCGATCGATCCGGGCGGGGCCGAAGCATTTATAGCGGCTTCTCCATGCGTGTGGGCTCTTGATCACCACCTCGAGGTTCTCGACGCTGGCAGCGTCTATCGATCGCAGTCGTGGAGGCGTCCAGCTCGAGGACGTCACGTCCTGCGCTGGCGCGATTCGCGGCCAGGAGTCCAGACACATTTCGGACACATCAGGAAGAAGAACGCGTTTCGAGAGAGACCACGCGAGTCCAATGCTGTCTCATAGAAAGCGGCTCTTTGCAGGTATTTCGCCGGACTCGAGGGGAGTGGCTAGGACTGTGGAGGACGCCCAGACCTCTCTCGTAAAGCGGGGGTCGAGGGTTCGAATCCCTCCGTCGGCTTGGGTCCACCGCCGGACGCGTCTCAGCGTCGCGCCGCGTCGGCCTCGAGTCTGGCCGTCACGACCTCTCGGCCTGCAGCCAAGCTGGCCGGGTACCCGGTCACGGCGGTCAGGTAAGCGTTGCGCTGCAGGACGCTAACGCGCATGTGCGCGTCCCTGGATGCCCGAACGGTGGCCGTTCGCGGCTGGTTGCGCAGCAGTGCGATCTCGCCGAAGCAGTTGCCGCGTTCGAGCGTCCTGACGACGCGTCCGTCGAGGACCACTTCGGCCCGACCGGACTCGACGATGTAGAAGTGCGCGCCGTGCTCGCCCTGCTCGAACACCACCTCGCGAGGCAAGTACTCGGCATGCTCGAGGCCGGCGCCGAGCTGCTCGATCGTCGCCGCCGGGAGTGCGCGCAGCATGGGAACTGCACGAAGGATCTCGATGTCCGCATCACGAACTCCCATCCCCGCATCGAGCCGGCGCAGCGCGGGCCAGCTGGCTGCCACTGCCAACGGCGCCATGAGTCCGACCGCGATGAGCGCGAGACGAACGCCGACCAGCTCAATGACCAGCGGCGCGAACAGCCCGCCGACCGCGACTCCGAGCGTGAGGATCGCCTCGAACCCCGCGAACATGCGCGCGAGGACAGTCTCGTCCGCCAGCCGGGCCAGCAGCGTGAAGCCGCCGACGTCGATCAGCGCGTTGCCGATGCCGATCAACCCGAGGAGGACGATCGCCGCTGCCAGGTAGGGAAGGACGCCGATCAGGGCCAGCGGCGCACCGAACAGCGCGATGCCTACGCCGAACCAACTCGCGAGTCGGCCGCGTCGAACCAGCCCGAACGCGAAGATCGAGCCGAGGACCCCACCTGCTCCAACGGCCGCATTCAGGACGCCGACGCCCGGATTTCCCGTGTCCAGGAGGTCGATCGCCACCACCACGAGGAACACGGTCAGGCAGCCGCGCGTGAAGGTCTGGATCATCCCCAGCCGTGTGATTAGCCCGAGCCCGCGATGGGCCCTAATGGTGGTGAAGCCCCGGAGCATCTCGCGGCCGCCACCCACGGCGGCCTCCGCTCGCGGCGGCGCGTCATACCGAAGCACGACGACGACCAGGCCGGCCAACAGCGACGCAGCGGAGCACGCGGCGAAGACCGCGGCCGGTCCACTTGCCGCAAGCACGATCGCCGCGACAAGCGGACCGCCGAGCGTGGCGAGCGAGTCCAGCATGCCGCGAACCGCATTCGCGCTCGTCAACTCTTGAGGAGACTTCGCCAATGCGGGCAGCAGCGCCGAGTGAGCCGGTCGGAACAGCGTCATGGCGACCGTGGCGATGATGGCGAAGCCATACGTGGCCGCCGCCGCTGCCTCGGCGACCGTCGTCAGCGCGGCACATCCCAGCATCGCGGCGCGGACGCCGCCGACCCAGGCGAGCACCCGCTCGCGACGAACTCGGTCGGCCATCGTCGCGAGGAACGGCGCCAGCAGCGCCGCGAGCGCCATGCGGGTGGCGGTGACGGCGCCGACGGCCGCAACGCCACCATCGCGGAACGCCACGACACCGAGCGCAACCATGAACGCGCTCTCGCCCGCCCACATCGCAGCGAAAGAGATCTGGGCACGGCGGAGCGGCTCGCTGTGCGCCACCTCACCGACCGCGGCCGCCCGATCGCGGAACCTCGGAGAGAAGTGAGGCACGCGGCTATTCCGACGCGGGCAGTCGCTCGCGGATGCTGCGGCGCTGGTCGTACGTCCCCCAGCGGAAGCCCGTCTCGTGTGGCTCCGGCGCGAGCGGCGTGCGCGGAAGGTCGCCCTCCCGAACCTGCAGGTTGTACTCCACCGGGGCGAGGTCGTTCGGACCATCCGGATGGAACAGCGAAGCGAGGTACTGGAGCTGCCCACGTCCCGGACCCTGTTCGAACATGCCCCCGGCGTACGCGCCGATGCCGTGCGCCTCGCAATAGTCGTAGGTGTCGAACAGCCGGCCGATGCTGCCGAAGCGGGAGGGCTTCAGGTTGAGTCGGCGAGGTGGCCAGGGCAATGCCTCGATGTCGTCAACCGATTCGATCGGCTCGTCCCACGTGATCCGGTCTCGGTGGAGGTCTAGGAGCGCGATCGTGTCGTCGGCTACCGCGGGATCCTCGATCCAGGCCTCCGACAGCCCCTCGAGAACGCGACGGTACAGGTCGTGATCCGGAGCCATGGCCACGGTCGCGTTGCGGTAGTGACCCTTCATGTCGACCACGTCGACGCAGGACAGCGATGCCAGCTCTGCGATCAGGTCGCTGTCCCAGCTTGCGGTGGCGTCGAGCTTGAAGCGCAGAGTGGGATCGCTCCTGCGCAATGCCCGCAGGGGAGCGATGCCCGCGGGGTCCTCGACGCGGGTGGACACCACGAAGTTGAGCGGCTTCGCCACGCGCTCCAAGGCGTCCTCGAGCGAGAGGCCGTTCTGACGCAGGGCGAGGTCGAGCGCCGCGCTCTCGAACGCCCAACGGCGGTACAGGCGGGAGCTGTCGCGGATCGGCTCGACCGGAAACAGGTCGGCCAGCCCCAGCAGCGCGGAGAACTCGTCAAAGGTGCGCGTTCCGCGCAGCCACGACAGGTCGCCCGCGCGGCGGAACTGCTCGATCTGATCGATCTGATCCCATGTGATGTCCTCGCCCTGTCCCTCGTGGCCACCTCCGGTCAAGCGGACCACGATCGAGATCTTGGTGAATCCGCTCGTGGTATCGCGCGCCAGCGGCAGGAGCTCGCAGCGTTCGATCCGCAGGGGCAGGTCCGCGACGCGCGAGTACGTCGCATCGGCGTCCCTCGCGGAACGGTGGTCTTCGTCCGACGGGAGATCCATCTCGGAGCCGGGAAGCGACACGGAGACTCAGGTTAGTCGGAGTGACGCCGATCCCGCGAACGAAGGCCTCCGGTTAGCATTGCCCGTGTGGAGACTCGACGCGCGCTGCTCCTGATCGCCGATATTGGCGGTTACACGGAGTACATGCAGTCCCACCGCACCATGCTCGGACACGCGGAGGCGGCGACGACGCGCCTGCTTGAGAAGGTGGTCGATGCGGCCCGCGACTTCGAGCTGATCGAGATCGAAGGCGACGCGGCCTTCCTCTCGCGCGACGGCTACGGGTTGGATGGCGGCGCAGAGCGGGCTGCCATCACCGAGGCTGCCGTCGCCATGCACCGCGCCTTCCATGCCGAGCGGCGACTGGTCGAGCTCAACCTGTGCCCCTGCGCGAGTTGCACTCAAACGAAGGGCTTGAAGTTGAAGTTCGTCGCGCACGTCGGAGAGGTCGCCACCCAGAAGATCAAGCGACAGCGGAAGCTCGTCGGCATGGACGTGATCTTCGTCCATCGCCTGCTCAAGAACCCCGTGCCGGTGCCGGAGTACGTTCTTCTCTCCGACGATCTCTACCGGAGCGGGGACACGACTCCGTCCGAACAGCCGATGCAGGAGATTTCACAGGACCTCGAAGGAATCGGGGCGGTGCGCACTTACTTCGTGGAGGTCGAGGAGCTCGCCGGGCCCGGCACCCCGTTGCCGGATCCCTCCTGGCCCCAGCGCTTCGGCGCAACCTTTGGCATCCTCGGTCGAGGCCTGGGATGGAAGCTCCGTCGGCGACGCCCACCTCGTACTGCTTACGCTGACTGACCTAATTCGCGCCGGACGGTCGACTCCGACTGCATCTACCACAGGATCGGGTCCGCCACACGGCCCACCCGCAGGGCCCCGGACACATTTCGGACACCTAGAGATGAGCGGGGGTCGAAGTTCACGAGGGGCGACCTCCGTAGGTTGCGTTCCGCGCGGCTCCGGGCTGGGACGGTCGGCTGTCGGTCCGGTGGATGGTCAGCGCGTGCTCAGAATGGAACCGGCAGCGTGGTCATGCCGTGACGGCGCCGCGCGAGCAGCCAAGCCTGGATGAGGAAGTCGATCCCGCGGCCGCCGCGAACAGCGCCACCGCCGTCCCGACGTCCGGCGCGACGATGTGCGGCTTGCCCAGGTCCGCCTCTACGATGAGCTGGGACAGGAACCCGCCCATGGCTCGCGGAGACAGGAGCTCGTCTCGGCGTTCGGACGCGCCGAACCCCGGCAGGTCGACGGCGAACACCCGGGCGTGCTCGGCAAGGGGAGCCCACATCGGCGCGAACGCGTAAACGCTCTCCGGCCACGGACTGGTGAGCAGGACGGTCCGCTCCTGCGAGCCGCCGCTATCGGCGTAACGGATCCGGAGTCCTTCGACGCTGCGGAACCTGACCTGTGGCATCGTCGTCGTCGGCGGCATACGCGCAGCCTCCTCTGGGTCGTCGATGTTGCGGACCAAGTTACGTCCGCTCGACTCCACGTCGCGCCCGTGGATTGCCTGGTCTGCTCCCTGGTCTGCGGGTGTCTCCGAGACCGTGGCCACCTACTGTCCGCAGGGCCCGGGTGCGGACCAGGGTCTTCACGGGCGCGAGGTGAAGACCAGGCGGTGAGGCTTCGTGGCGTCACCAACCAGAGGAGAACGACATGTCTGTCACGACCGAGAAGTCGGGCGCCACGGCGATTCGCCCCTTCCACGTTGACATTCCCGAGGAGGCGCTAGAGGACCTGCGCCGCCGCATCGCCGCGGTGCGGTTGCCCAGCAAGGAGCTCGTTCAGGATCGGTCGCAGGGCGTGCAGCTGGCGACGATCCAGGAGCTCGTCCGGTACTGGACGACCGATTACGACTGGCGCCGGTGCGAGGCGAGGTTGAACGCGTTGCCGCAGTTCAAGACCGAGATCGACGGGGTGGACGTCCACTTCATCCACGTGAAGTCGCGGCACGAGGACGCGTTGCCGCTGATCATGACGCACGGGTGGCCCGGCTCGGTGATCGAGCTGCTCGAGACCGTCGGGCCGCTGACCGACCCGACCGCGCACGGCGGACGCGCCGAGGACGCGTTCCACCTCGTGCTGCCCTCCGTCCCCGGATACGGCTTCTCGGCCGAGCCGACGGAACTCGGATGGTACGCCGGCCGCTTCGCGCAGGCGTGGGGGCAGCTGATGCCCCGCCTCGGCTACACCCGCTACGTCGCGCAGGGCGGCGACGTGGGCGCCGCCGTCACCGACGCGATGGGCCGTCAGGCGCCCGAGGGGCTGATCGGCATCCACACGAACCTGTTCGTGCCGGGCCTGGCCGGCGGCGCCTTCCCGAAGGAAACCGAGGAGGAACGCGCGGCT
>JBKPDA010000063.1:0-22005 GCA_046727635.1 Actinomycetota bacterium
GGTCCGGCGTGGCCGCCGCCCCGTGGGCGCCGCGCACGCGCGAGATGCGCAGGCGGCGACTGCGCCGCGTGGGCCCGCGCAGCGCGAGGCGGGCGATCAGCCGGCGCGCCATCTCACGCTCGGCCTCGGTGAACTCGGCGAAGTCCTTGTGGCGCATGATCTCCACATCGCTCCAGGCCGCGGGCATCGGGCGCGGATCGAGCGCACCCGGCTCGGGCGCCTCCTTGTCGCCGGGCACCACCACTCGCGGGAGGACGAGGCCCGCCACCTCGAGATCGAGCTGTACGTCCCGGCCCATGCTGCCCGGCAGGCCGAAGGTCCCGTTGAAGGCCGCATCGAACGCTTCGAGATCGGAGTGGCGCGAGCAGAACGTCGCGCGCAAGGCGTTGTAGGAGTCCGTGCGCGATGAGGGGTCGATCGCCGCGAGCGCGCGATGCGCCGTGAGCAGCTCGTCCACCCCCGTCCTCACGCCCTGCTCGCGCAGCGACGCTGCCAGCCTTCCGAGCTGGGCGGTCACCGCGCCGCCCAGCGCGTCAGACACCCTCGAGCACCCCCAGCTCGCGCACCCGCTCCATGTCCTCGCGCACCTTCAGCGCCACGCCGAGCGCCTGGTCGAGGTCGTCGCTGTCGAGAGCGAGCAGTGCGCGCGCCCAGTTGATCGTCTCGCCGACCCCGGGCAGCTTGTACAGCTCCTCGGCGCGCAGCCGAGCCACGGCCTCGCAGACGCGCTGGGCGATCTCGTCCGGCACCTCGGGCAGCCGCGCGTGCACGATCTGCGCCTCGCGCTCTGGAGTCGGGTAGTCGATCCAGTGGTACAGGCAGCGGCGCTTCAGCGCGTCGTGCAGCTCGCGGGTGCGGTTGGACGTGACCACCACGAGCGGATGCCCGCTCGCCTCCACCGTGCCCAGCTCCGGGATCGTTACCTGGAAGTCCGACAGGAACTCGAGCAGGAAGGCCTCGAACTCGTCGTCGGCGCGGTCGATCTCGTCGATCAGCAGCACCACCGGCGACTCCTCCTCGAGCGCGTCGAGCAGCGGCCGCTTGAGCAGGAACTCGCGGCTGAACAGCCGGCCCTCGGGGACATCCGCACCGTCGCCGCGAGCCTCGGCCGCGCGAATCGCGAGCAACTGCCGCTGGTAGTCCCAGTCGTACAGCGCCTGATGCAGATCGATGCCCTCGTGGCACTGGAGCCGAATAAGCCGCGACCCCGTGGCCACCGCCAGGGCCTTGGCCACCTCGGTCTTGCCGACGCCCGCCTCACCCTCCACCAGCAGCGGCTGCTGGAGCTGAACGGAGAGGAAGACCGACGTGGCCAGCGGACGGTCGGGCAGGTAACGCTGCGAAGTCAGCGCCGTTTCGACGTCTTCGATCGTCTGAAAGGTCATGGAGTGCGGAGTACGGAGTGCGGAGTGCGGATTCTGGCAGGCGTTATCCGCACTCCGCTGTCCGCACTCCGCATTCTCAGGCTGTAGCCGCCTCCAGCGCCCTGCGCGTGAGCACACGCGCGAGGTGCTTCTTGTACTCCGGCGTCGCGTTCAGATCCCCCGGTGGGTCTGTGCCCTCCGCCGCCTGCTCGGCGGCGGCTGCGATCGAGTCGGCGTTGAGTGGCTGGCCGCGCAGGAACTCCTCGACGGCGGTCGCGCGCAGTGGCGTGGAGCCCATGTGGGTCAGGCCCACGCGCACGTCCTCGCACGTGCCGCCGCTCGACTTCACCATCGCGCAGACGCCCACCATGGCCCAGTCCTCCGCCCGGCGGGCGAACTTCTCGTAGCCGAAGCCGTAGCCGTCGAGGGCGGGCAGGTTGATGCTCGTAACCACCTCGGTGGGCTCGAGCGCGGTGGTGAGGTAGTCCTGGAACAGCTCGGACGCCGCGATGTCGCGAGAGCCCGACGGGCCCTGCGCGGTGACCGTGCCGTCGAGCGCGAGCACGACGGCCGGGAGGTCGGAGGCCGGATCGCCGTGGGCGAGCGAGCCGCCGATCGTGCCGCGGTTGCGTACCTGCTGGTCGGCGATCGAGCCGGCGGCCGTGGCCACCACGCCCAGGTCGCCATTGGCGGCCAGCTCGGCGTGACGGGTCATCGCGCCGATGCGGAAGCCACCGTTCTGGCGCTCGACCCCGGACAGCCCGGGCACCTTGCGCAGGTCCACCAGCAGCGCAGGGGCCGCCAGCCGCAGCTTCATCAGCGGCAGCAGCGAATGCCCGCCCGCCAGCAGCTTGGCGTCCTCGCCGCCCTCACTGAGGAGGCGGATGGCCTCCTCGAGGGAGTCCGGCGCCTTGTAGTCGAACTCCGCGGGAATCACGACGCACCTCCTTGGGCGGACTGGATTGCGTTCCACACCCGCATGGGCGTGAGCGGCATGTCGATGTAGGTGACGCCGAGCGGGCGCAGCGCGTCCACCACGGCGTTCACCAGCGTCGGCGTGCAGGCGATCGTCCCCGCCTCGCCCACGCCCTTCACGCCAAGCGAGTTCACCGGCGACGGCGTCTCCGTGCGGTCGGTCTCGAAGCTCGGGACCTCGGCCGCCGTGGGCAGCGCGTAGTCCACGAACGTGCCGGTGATCAGCTGGCCCTGCTCGTCGTAGACGATCTGCTCGAACATGGCCTGACCGATGCCGTGCACTACGCCGCCGTGCACCTGGCCCTCGATCAGCATCGGGTTGATCGCCTTGCCGCAGTCGTCCACAGCCACGTAGCGGACGATGTCCACCTTGCCGGTGTCCGGGTCCACGTCGACCACCGCCGCGTGGGCGCCGAACGGCCAGACGAAGTTGTCCGGGTCATAGAACGCGGTCTCCTCGAGACCCGGCTCCATGTCCTCCGGAATGCCCTCCGGCACGTACGCCGCGCCGGCGATGTCGGCCAGCGCCATGCCCTTGTCGGGCGAGCCGCGCACCTGGTACTTGCCGTCGGCGATCTCGATGTCCTCGTGAGCGGCCTCGAGTAAGTGCGCGGCGAGCTTGCGCGCCTTCTCGGCCACCTTGTCGGCCGCCCGAGCCATCGCCTCGCCGCCCACGGCCAGCGTGCGCGAGCCGTAGGTGCCCATGCCGAACGGTCCGCTGCCGGTGTCGCCGTGGACCACCTCCACCTGGGCGGGGTCGATGCCGAGCTTGTCCGCCACGATCTGGGCGAAGCCGGTCTCGTGTCCCTGGCCGTGGGGCGAGCTGCCCGTATACGCGGTCACCGAGCCGGACGGGTGGACCCGCACGATGGCCGACTCCCAGAAGCCGCCCTGCAGGCCTACGCCGCTCGGCCCCACCACGCGGGAGGGCGCAACGCCGCAGATCTCCACGTACGTGGAGAAGCCGATGCCGCGGTAGACCCCCTTATCGCGCAGCTCGGCCTGCTCCTTGCGGAAGGCGTCCATGTCCACGTGCTCGAGCAGGCGGTCGAGCGTGCCGTGGTAGTCGCCCGAGTCGTACACGACTCCGACGGCCACCTCGGCGGGGAAGTCCTCCTTCGGGATGAAGTTCTTCCGCCGCATCTCCACCCGGTCGATGCCGAGCTCGTCAGCGGTTTGGTCCATCATCACCTCGATCAGGTGCGTGGCCTCGGGCCGGCCGGCGCCGCGTACCGCGTCGGTGGGGAACTTGTTGGTGAAGACGCCCACGACATCGGTCTGGACCGCCGGGATCTTGTAACAGCCGCTCATCACGAACGCGGCGAACGAGGGGATGAACGGCGTGAGCAGCTGGTAGTAAGCGCCCAGGTCCCCGATGATCTTCACGTGAAGGCCGGTGATCGTGCCGTCCTTCTTCGCGCCCATCCTGGCGTAGCTCAGGAGGTCGCGCCCGTGTGTGGTGGTCGAGAGGTTCTCCGAGCGAGTCTCGATCCACTTCACCGGCCGCTGCAGCTGCCGCGACAGCACGCAGGCCAGCACCTCCTCGCCGTAGTGGTTCAGCTTGCTGCCGAAGCCGCCGCCCACTTCGGGTGCGATCACGCGGATGCGCTCCTCCGACAGCTCCAGCTCGCCGGCCAGGAACAGGCGCAGGAGGTGGGGGATCTGCGTGGAGGTCCACAGAGTCAGCGAGCCGGCCCGCCACTCGGCGAGTACGCCGCGCGGCTCGATCGCGGCACCGGCGGTGCGGTGGTTCACGATCCGCCGCTCCACCACCACGTCCGCGTCCCGGAAGGCGGCCTCGATGTCGCCGCCGCCCAGCGACCAGTCGTGTGTCCGGTTGGTGCCGAACTCCTCCCACACGAGCGGCGAGCCGTCCTCGAGCGCGGCCTCGGGATCGACCACCGCCGGCAGCGGTTCGTACTCCACCACCACGTCCTCGGCGGCGTCGACGACGGCGTACTTGTCGTCGCCCACCACGACCGCCACGGGATCGCCCACGTGCTTCACCGCGCCGCGTGCCAGCGGCCAGTGCTCGGGGGTCAGCACCTCCACTCCCGGCGGGACCCACACCATGGGGAGCGGAGCGGCGAGCTCGAGGTCGTCGGCGGTGAGAACGGCGCGAACGCCGGGGCGTGCCTTCGCGGCGGAGGTGTCGATCGACACGATGCGCGCGTGCGCCTCGGGCGAGCGCACGATCGCCATGTGGACCGTGCCGGGCAGCTGCATGTCGTCCACGTACTGGCCGCGGCCCGTGATCAGGCGCGCGTCCTCCTTGCGGCGCATCCGCTGGCCCAGCGGCGCGCTCGCGAGGGTGGCGGTGTCCTTGTCTGTGACTGTCGCGGTCATGCCGACACCCCCTCACGGGCGGGCATGTGGTCGGCCGCGGACATCACCGCCTTCACGATGTTGTGGTAGCCGGTACAGCGGCACAGGTTGCCCTCGAGGCCGTGCCGTACCTCTTCCTCGGTGGGGTGCGGGTTGCGCTGGAGGAGATCCGCGGCGGTCATGATCATCCCCGGGGTGCAGTAGCCACACTGCAGGCCGTGGTGCTCCCAGAACGCCTCCTGGAGCGGATGCATGGCGCCGTTGGCGCCGGCCGCGGCCATGCCCTCGATCGTGGTCACCTCGGCTCCATCGGCCTGGGCGGTGAGCACGGTGCAGCTCTTCACTGCTTCGCCGTTCAGCAGGATGGTGCAGGCGCCGCAGTTGCTCGTGTCGCAACCGATGTGGGTGCCGGTGAGCCCGAGCGTGTCGCGCAGGTAGTGCACGAGGAGGAGCCTCGGCTCCACATCGGACTCGCGCGCCTCGCCGTTCACCGTAACGTTCACCCGAACGTTTTCCGCCATATCTCCTCCTCGCGAGTTGGGCCCTGACTCTGGCGGGCATGCTACTCCTGTTGGGAGTACCTCAGGAATGGCGGAATCAGGCGCCCGAGGCGCCGTCTGAGGAGACCGCGTCCCCCAGAAGGAATACCTCCACGGCGACGTCTTCTTCGAGCGATGTCTCGCTCATGAAGGCGCGTACCGGCCGCCCGGTCGCCCGCTCGACGATCGCCTTGAACTGGTCCCCCATCACCTGCTGGAAGCGGCGGCGAATGTCGTGGATGCCGTCGCCCTCCCCGCGTTCGATCAGCGTGCGCTCGGCCGGCGTGAACGTCTCCTCGAGCACGACGACCACGAGGTCGTCCTGGATGTAGGTCTTCGCCTTGCTCGGGCCGCGACCGTAGTACTCGCTGTGGAGGTGGACGATCTCATTCGAGATGCGCAGGCGTGGATTGGCGGTATCGGTCAAGGCGGCTCCACCAGACATAGGCCAGTTGGACTTCGGAGGTCCGCCACACGACTCCGTAGCCGGCCGCTGATCCGTCCCTCCGGAGGAAGCTGGTCAGTCCGGATTCGGTCGTCCTGACCAGGGCGTCACAAATTACTTCATCACGATTCCGGGTTAGATTCGCTCGGCATGCCCCGTGCCCGCACTCGCAAGCTCAACCGTTTCGAGCAGGCGCTCGAGAAGGTGGCCGCCACAAGGGCGGGCGGCTGGTTCTTCGTGAACGTCGCCCATCACGTGGATCCGTTCCTGTTGCGAGTCAGTAGGGGGCGGGTCAGCCTCGCGCCGGGCCAGCCGATAGCGCTCGTCACGGTGAAGGGAGCGAAGAGCGGCCTGCCGCGCCAGACGCCCCTGCTGTTTGCCAGCGACGGCCAAGACATCCTCCTGCTCGCCTCAAACGCCGGCAGCAAGCGTCACCCCGCGTGGTACCACAACCTGAGGGCGAATCCCGAGGTGGACGTGATCGCGCCCGGCGGGCGCAGTGGGCGCTACCTCGCGCACGAGGCGGAGGGCCCGGAGCGCGAGCGGCTCTGGGAGATCGCGGCCGATCTCTATGCGGGCTACGACGTCTACCAGGACCGGGCGGGCCAGCGGCAGATCCCGGTGATGGTGCTCAGCCCCCTACCCTGAGCCCATGGGTAAACGCTCCCGCCGCCGCGGCCGGGAATCCGACACGGCGCCGGTCACCACAACGGACTACACGGACTCCGAGGGCAACGTGCTGACCCTGCGGGACGAGCTGTCGGCGGGCAGCGTGCGCAAGATCCGCGAGCTCGACTCCACTCCCGCCGCCTCCACCGAGGACCGCTGGCAGCGCCGCACGGAGCTCTTGTTCGAGCGCCTCGCGGTGCGCTGGACGATCTCCGGGCTGCCGCTTGAGGGCCAGAAGGAGCTGCTCGGCCGCTACCGGATGGCGGACCTGGATACGCGCCGCTGGATCGGCGACACGATGGACCGGCACGTGCGGGAGACCCAAATCATCCTTTAGGTCGATGCGGCGGGCCTTGGCCCGCCTTACGTTCAGCACGTGCTCTTGGCGCGTAAGCGAAAGGGGCGGTCCCGGGAGGAGGACTTGCCGTGGGTCTACGGAGCGGCTCTGCGCGCGGCGTCCAGCGAGACGTCCGCGGCGGAGGCCACCCGTGCGGCTATCGGGTCAACCGACTCCTTGGACGTTCGTGGGACCGGGGAAGAGCGGCGGAGGGTGCTGATGGCTCGAGCGGTCGCCTCCGCCCTCCGCTCATCCCCTGTCGAGCCGCTGGCGGCGCTGCCCCCCGGCGAGCGCGAGGCGATCGGCCTGGCGCGGATCGTGGGCATGGACGTGGACGAGATCGCGCGCTTCACCGGCAGCGATACGAGCGAGGTGAAGGCCCGCATGCGATCGGGTCTCGGGCGGCTCGTGACCGGCCTTCAGCCCGCGAGCACGGGCTAGCCGTGAGTCGGAAATTCGGCTTCAGCTTCCCGAGTGGCTGTCCAGGCGCCGGGAAGGTGCGCACGAATTTCAGACTTACGGCTCTAGCCGAGGTGGCGCGCGGCGAACGCAGCCGCCTCCGCCCTGTTGCGGAAGCGGAGCTTCTCGAGCACGTGGCGGACGTGCGTCTTCACCGTCGGCTCGCTGATCACGAGCCGCTCGGCGATCTCCCGGTTGCGAAGGCCGGACGACAAGAGCGACAGCACTTCGCGCTCGCGCTCGGTGAGCACGGCGAGCGGATCGTCGGAGCTTTCTGGGCCCTCGTGCTCCAGCTCGGCGAGCATGCGGCTGGCCATGCTCGGCGCGATGCGCGGCTCGCCGCGTCCGGCCTCGAGCACCGCTTCCACCAGCTCCCCGGGCGGCATGTCCTTCAGCAGGTAGCCCGCCGCGCCCAGTCGCAGCGCCGCATAGAGGTCCTCCTCGCGCTCGGAGGCCGTGAGGATCAGCACCTCGCTGCTCGGGAAGCGCTCGCGCAGGATCGCGCACGCCTCGATGCCGTTGAGGCGCGGCATCCCGAGGTCGAGCAGCGCCACGTCCGGCGCCCGCCGCTCGGCCAGCGCCACAGCCTCCGCCCCGTCGGCGGCCAGCCCCACCACCTCGATGCGCTTGTCCAGGCGTAGGAGCGCGGCAGTGCCCTCCCGCATCAGCCGATGGTCCTCGGCAATCAGCACCCGCGTCAGCGCGTCTACCTCGGCGCGTTGGCCCATCTCTTCCAACGCAGTATGGTGATTTCTCGAGTGCTGGACGAGGATCGTGGCACCTGTGCGACCGGAGGACTCGCCGGCCGCCTGCCGCCTGAGGTCGCGGCCGGCCTCGGCGCGCTCAGCCGCGTGGCGCGCGCCCTGAACGGACCCGGCGCCCTGGAAGACCTGGCAGAGCACGCTTTGGCCGAGATGCGCTCGGCGCTCGGGCTCGCAGCCGTCGTCCTCTACCTGCCCGACTCCCGCGGCCGGCCGGTGCTGCGGCGCTATCTGGAGGACGTGCCCGCCGGCTCGGCCCTCAGCACGCGCGAGGAGCTCGTGTTCGAGGAGGAGGCCTGGCGGCTGGCGGTGACCGGCGCCCACCCGCTCGTGTTCCAGGAGACGGGCAGCTGGGTGGTGACCAATCCGTTCGAGCCGCAGGCGCGCTACTGGGTGGCGCTGCCGATGATGGCGGCCGGTGAGCTGCTCGGAGTGGTGATTGCCTCGCGCTCCACGCCGGTGGACCTGGACCCCACCACGCTCACCGTGCTCACGCTCCTGGGCGACCAATTGACGGCCGGCGTGGCCACTGCGCGCCTTCGACAGCAGGTGCAGCACGCGGAGCTGGAGCGCGAGCGGATGCGGCTGGCGGCCGAGGTGCACGACGGCCTGGCCCAGGACCTCGCGCTGGCCATGCGGGAGCTGGCGCTGCTCGACACCAACCCGCCGCCCGAGGCCGCGCGCGCCAGCCAGGAGCGACTGCGCGAGGCCGTCGCCGAGGCTCACCGGGTGGTGCGGGCGAGGCTCGTGGACATGTCCACGGCCGCGCCGCTCGGCGGCTTGCGCACCGCTATCGAGGACGTGTGCGAGCGTTTCGTGCATCGCGGCCTCCCGGTTTCGGTCGAGGCGCCGGGCGACGCCCTCGAGGTCGCGCCCGAGACGGCCGCCGTCGTCATCCGCGTGCTCAACGAGGCGCTGACCAACGTGGAGAAGCACGCGGCCGCGCGGCACGTGAACGTGACCGTGAAGCGCTCGAACGGCTGGCTCGAGCTGTGCGTGGAGGACGACGGGACCGGCTTCGACGCGGGCGTTGCTTCCGGGGGCGAGGGGCATCTCGGGCTCGGGCTGATGCGCCGCCGCGCGGAGGATGCCGGCGCCAAGCTGGAGCTGCGCTCCGCCCCGGGCGAGGGCACCGCCGTGACTCTGCGGCTGGAGCTGGCGTCGCGGCCGGTGCGCGGTTAGTGTGATGTCGATGCCGGGAGCGCGGCCCAGCGCCGACCTGCAGGCGCCGATCGACTTCGACCAGCCCACAGCCGATGCCTTCGGCTCCGCGGGGTGCCCGCACATGGCGATCCTGCTCGACTCGAAGGACGATGTCGCCCCGGCGCTCGCCTCGTTCTACTCGCTCGGCCTGCGGCGCAACGGCTGGCTGCTCCACCGCTCGTTGCCGGGAAGGTCCGACGACGATCGCCAGGCGCTTGCGGCGTCGGGACTCGACGTCGAGGCGCTCGAGCGGGCCGGTCGGCTCGAGGTCTGCGAGCCGGCCCTCGGTGGCTCGCCAGAGGACTTCGCGGCGCCGCTCATTCCGGTGGTGGACCGCGAGCTCGGCCGCGGCTTCGAGGCCGTTTGGTGGTCGCGCTTCCCGGTTGGCGCCGACGACGATTTCTTTCCGGTCGCGCTCGAGTACGACCGCTACTGGGATCAGTGCTTCCACGGGCGCCCGGCGGTCTCGCTGTGCGTCTACATCGTCGGCGATCTGCCGCAAGAGTCCCGCGACCAGCGGACCCACGAGTTGCGGACGGTGCACGACGCCACGCTCACGCTCGACGCCGACCGCCGCCTGAACGCGCTACCGCGCCGCCAGCACAGCTGAGTCGCGCGCGCCCGGCGCGCCAGTGTGCGATTCTCGCTCGATCGAAGCAGCGCGGGCGTATCCAGAGGCCGCGACCGTGGGCGAGCGCCGGCTCGCCGTGATCGACCTCGGCTCGAACTCCTTCCGGCTCGTGGTCTTCACCTGGGTGCCAGACGGCTGGTGGAAGCGCACCGACGAGATCTACGAGAGCGTGCGCGTGGGCGCGGGCCTCGACGCGTCGGGCGCGTTGCAGCCCGAGCCGATGGAGCGGGCGCTCGAGACGATCGAGATGTTCGCCCACTTCTGCCGCGCCACCGGTATCGACGACGTGCGCCCGGTGGCCACCTCGGCGATACGCGACGCCACCAACCAGGAGGACCTGCTCGATCAGGCCTACAAGCGCGGCCGCCTGCAGATCGAGGTGCTCACACCCGAAGCCGAGGCGTACTACGGCTTCCTGGCGGTGGTGAACTCCACCTCGATCAGGGACGGCGTTGCGCTAGACCTCGGCGGCGGCTCGATGCAGCTCGTGCAAGTGGCGGAGCGCCATGAGCTGGACGCGCGCTCTTGGCCACTCGGCGCGGTGCGCATGACCGAGCGCTTCCTGCCCGACGAGAAGGCCAAGCGGGGGCAGCTCAAGGAGCTGCGCGCCCACGTGCGCCAGGAGCTGAGCTCGGCGGGCTGGCTCGAGGGCGTCGCGGAGAAGGGCGGCACGCTGGCCGGCATCGGCGGGACCCTCCGCAACCTCGCTACGGCGGCCCAGATCGCCCAGCAGCTGCCGTCCTATGGCGTGCAGGGATTCGAGCTGACCCGCGAGGCGCTGGGGGATCTCGTCGAGCGCCTCGCCGACCTCCCTGCGTCCAAGCGCAACGACGTGCCCGGCATCAAGAAGGAGCGCGCGGACCTCATCCTGGCCGGCGCCGTTGTGATCGAGCAGGTGATGGAGGTCACAGGCTTCGCACACATCGAGGCCACCGAGGAGGGCCTCCGCGAGGGGGTCTTCTTCGAGACGCTGCTCGAGGGCAGCAACCCGCCGCTCTTCGACGACGTGCGCAGGATGAGCGTGCTCAACCTCTCCCGCCAGTACCACCCCGAGCCCGCGCACACGAACCACGTGGCGAAGCTGGCGGTGGGGGCGTGGGACGAGCTGGCGGCCGTGGGCCTGCACGGGGCCGACCCGGCCGAGCGCGAGCTGCTGTGGGCGGCGGCGATGCTGCACGACATCGGCACGGCGATCGACTACGACGACCACCACAAGCACTCGCGCTACCTCGTCCTGAACGCGGGGCTGCCCGGCTTCTCCTCACGCGAGACCGCTCTGATCGCCCAGATCGTGCGCTACCACCGGAAGGGCACGCCCACCATGGGCGAGCTGGTGCCGCTCGCCCGCGAGGGCGACGATGACATCCTGATGCGCTGCTCGGCGGTGTTACGGCTGGCGGAGCAGTTCGAGCGGGCGCGCGACCAGGCGGTGCACGCCACCCGCGTGTCCGTGAGCGACGGCGTGGTGGACTTCACGCTCGACGCGAGCGGGGACGTCTCGGTTGCGCAGTGGGCGGCGGAAAGGCAGGGCGACGTTTTCGAGCGCGCGTTTGGGAAGGAGCTGCGCGTTCACGCGCCCCACTAGGTCTCGGGTCTCGGGTCTCGGGTCTCGGGTCTCAGGTCTCGGGTGTCGGGCCGTTCCCCACACCCGAGACCCCAGACCCGAGACCCTCGCGGAGCGATCGGAAGCCCGCTGCGCGGATGTAGAGCTCATAGAGCAGGAAGCCGCTGGCCACGCTGCTCGCGCAGGCGTGGTCGAGGAGCGCATTTGCCTCGGACGCCGTGAGCGTGGTGCCCACGCCTCCGCTCGAGCTTGGGCCGCCCACCGTGCCCGCCAGCGCGCCCACGACCGCGTCCCGCTCCGTGCGGCTGCCCGCCATCCACTGCTCGCAACGCGCCTGCTGCAGCGGCACGCCGCCGATCAACGCCACGCCGGGCTCTGGCCGCGTGGTCGCGGGGGGCCGCGTGCGCAGCGACAGCGCTCCGGCGATGAGCAGACCGGCGATCGCCAGCGCGGCTACCGCTGCCGGAACGGATCGCAAGTGAGCGTCCCTCCGGTGCCGCCTATGAGGTTGCAGAACGGGTCGAGCGGCACGTTCCCCGCGAGCTGCTCGGCCACCTGCTCGTTACGCGCCTGCTGCTGCGCGGCCGCCTGGCTGCCGGGCCTCCCGGGCATCTGGAACCACTCGCAGGTGCTCGCGTCGTAGGAGCCGGCCTCGATGGCCGCGGCGCAGCTCACGAGCATCGCCTCCTTCACCGGGCTGCCCATGCCCACGTCCGTGGGCGCCGCGCAGTCCTCCGGCAGGAAGTGCGGTATCGACGTGCCGGCGCGTGGGGGAGGTGGCGGGTCGGAGGTGATCGTCGTCGATCCGTCGGCGCCGGTGTTGCTGTACCAGCAGTTGCCGCTGTTCGTGGGGAACTCGTCCCACCAGAAGTCCACGCCGTTCGGCAGCGGCTTGCCGGCGGGAGTGCGCCCCATCACGTTGTCGAAGTAGCGGTCGCGGTTCGACACGCTGGCCACACCCTGCGGCGCGCACGCGGGCGCCCCGTTGTCGGGCGACGGCGCACAGCTGAGCGCGTCGGGCACCGCGATCAGCATCGTGCCGCGGCGCCAGTTGTCGAAGATGAAGTTGCCCTTCACCTGGTCGTCGTTGCCGCCTGCGATCAGGATCCCGACGCCGATCGGCACCGGCACCGCCGACTTCACATCCGACCCCGGCGCATAGATGTTGAAGTTGTTCGAGTAGATCCGGTTGCCCTCGAACACGGCTGAGTCCTGCGGATAGCCGGGGTGGCCGCCCGCGTAGAACGAGTCGGTCGCGATGCCGGTGGTGTTGTCGTAGAAGTTGTTGTCCACCACGTGAGTGGCGTTGCCCATCGTGCCCGAGTAACCCAGGTTGTTGTGGTGGGAGTCGCAGTGCGTGATCTCCTGGTTGAGGCGCCACTGCGGGTAGAAGTGCTGGTCGCGCTCGGCGCCCGTGTCCGGCGCTCCGCCCGGGTAGACGCCCGAGTCGCCGTTTCCGGCTGCCTCGCAGTTCTCCGTGAGCCCGTGGTCGCTCGTGAACATCAGCGAGCCGTACTCCCCGGCGTAGAAGAACTTCACGCGGTCGAGCAGGTAGCCGTCCGTCTCGAGCACGTACAGGTCGTGCTCGGCGGCGTGCCTGATCGTCATGTTGCGAAGCACGAAGCCATCGGCGCGGTCGGCGCGCAGGCCCACGTCCTTCTTCGGGTCACCCGGACCGCCGTCTCCGGACGCCACGCGGCCCGCGTCGAGCACCGTGTCGTCCGGCGTCGGTCCGGAGCCCTCGATCTGCACGTTGCAGCGGATGCACGGTCCCAGGTTGGGGATGCCATGCGGGTCGGGCCGACCGGTCGGGCTCGACTGCGGGTCCTGCCCGGGGCCTAGTGCATGGCCGAGCAGAACCACCAGGTTCACCGCATTCGGGCAGCGGAACTGGAACTCGTAGGAGACCGCCCCGGCGCCGTGGTCGGAGGTCTCCCTGTACTTGTCGCACTGGGGCGGGAACGACGGGATCGCCCGCGACGCGGACTCGGTATAGACGCCGGGCATCACAACAACGCGATCGTCGTTGCCCGAGGCCGTCACGGCGGGCTGCACGTCGTGGTAGCGGCAGCGGGCGAAGAGGCTGCGGTTGATACCTGCCAGGCGGCGCGCGGAGGACGCGCTCAGCTTCTGGAGCGGCGCCGTGGGCCGAAGCCGGAAGCCCTTGACCCGAGCGACGCGGACCGCGTCAAGCGCCCGGCTGAGCGAGTCCGACTGGCAGACCACGCGCGTGTCGCCCGGCGCAGAGCGGTCGAGCGCCGACGCGAGCGAGCGCGCCTTCGGCACCGCCCCGCCGGCCGGCGGGCTCACACTCGTGTCCGCCGCCGGATCGGGCCAGTAGGACGTGCGCTCCACATGAGCCAGCGCCGCTGACGGGATCGCCAGCGCCAACACGATCGCGGCGCCACCCAGGCGCCGTGCCCCCCGCTTGTTCATTTGTTCCCCTGCCTTTCCCCTGCCAGGCGGGCGCGAAAGCTACTCAGTCACCCGCGAGCGCGCAACCGGGAACCGTGCGGCCCTTAGGGCTAAAACCCCTGCGCAATCTTTCGACATAGGGCCAAAGACCTGCATTCCACGCCGCCATACCGTCGATTCGATGGCCGAACAATCAGGTTCCCGCTTCCGGCGCACGGCCACGAGTAACGAGGAGGAGTCACCGGTCATGGCAACCGCCGACGAGCTGCGCGCGCAGACGAGCGACGTGCTCGCGCGCGTCGAGTCCGAGGGAGTCGAGTTCATCCGCTTCTGGTTCACGGACATCCTGGGCCAGATCAAGTCGTTTGCCGTCGGCGCCGAGGAGCTGGCCGGCGCGCT
Organism: Actinomycetota bacterium; assembly: GCA_046727635.1. Taxonomy (GTDB): domain Bacteria; phylum Actinomycetota; class Thermoleophilia; order Solirubrobacterales; family Thermoleophilaceae; genus JAICJR01. The sequence continues at coordinate 14,087 of JBKPDA010000063.1, forward strand.
GGAGGAGGGCATGGGCTTCGACGGCTCTTCGATCACGGGCTTCAACCGGATCGAGGAGTCGGACATGGTCGCGATGCCCGACCCGGGCACGTTCCGCCTCCTGCCCTGGCGCAAGGACAACCCGGTGGGCCGGATGTACTGCGACATCCTCACGCCGGACCGCGAGCCCTACGCGGGCGACCCGCGCTACGTGATGAAGCGGGCGCTGGCACGCGCAAACGAGATGGGCTTCGACCACTACTACCTCGGGCCGGAGCTCGAGTTCTTCCTGTTCAAGGACGACAAGGGCACCGAGGTGCTCGACAAGGGCGGCTACTTCGACCTCACCACGCTCGACGTGGCGTCTGACTTCCGCCGCGACGTGGTGCGCACGCTGCGCGAGCTCGGCATCCCCGTGGAGTACACCCACCACGAGGTGGGCCCGTCACAGCACGAGATCGACATGCGCTACGCCGACGGTCTCGAGATGGCCGACAACACCATGACCTACCGGATTGCGGTGAAGGAAGTGGCGATGGCCCACGGCTACTACGCCACTTTCATGCCGAAGCCGCTGTTCGGCGAGAACGGCTCGGGGATGCACACCCACCAGTCGCTCTTCAGCGGCTCGAGCAACGCGTTCTTCGACGGGGACGACGAGTACTTCCTGTCGGACACAGCCAAGTCGTTCATCGCCGGTCAGCTGCGCCACGCGCGCGAGCTGGCGGCGCTGTTTGCACCGTCGGTGAACTCGTACAAGCGGCTCGTGCCGGGGTACGAGGCGCCGGTGTACATCGCGTGGTCGCGCCGCAACCGCTCGGCGCTCGTGCGGGTGCCCGTGTACCACCCAGGCAAGGAGCAGGCCACCCGCGCCGAGCTGCGCTGTCCGGATCCGTCCTGCAACCCCTACCTCACGTTCGGCGCACTGCTGCACGCCGGGCTCGACGGGATCGAGAAGGGCTACGAGCTGCCCGACCCGATCGAGCGCAACCTGTACGACCTCACCGAGGCCGACCGGCAGGCCATGGGCGTCGACCACCTGCCCGAGACGCTCGACGAGGCGATCGAGGAGATGGCCAAGTCCGAGGTGGTCGAGCGCGCCCTGGGCGAGCACATCTTCACCCGCTACATCGACCTGAAGCGTGCGGAGTGGGAGGACTACCGCGTGCAAGTCACACCCTGGGAGCTCGAGCAGTACCTCGCCGTCACCTGATGGCGGTCCCCGAGCCTTTGCCGACCCCCCGCGGCGCCCACCTGCAGATGGTGGGCGCCGTGCTCGCAGGTGAGGGGCTGGAACGGATCGCCGAGATCGCGGCCGATCACGTGGGCGCCCCGGTGGCGGTGATCGTGCCGCGCATCGGCGAGAACGTGGAGGCCTGGGCGCCCTACGAGCGCTACGTGTCGGCGCGCCTCGGCGGCAACCGGCCCGAGCGGCCGCCGGGCGTCGTGGCGGAGGTGCCGATCGCCTCGGGCGGCAGGGAGCTTGGAGCGGTCCTGCAGCTCGGCCCAGGCGCTCCGAACGCAGGCGAGTACCTCCACATGGCGGCGATCGCCGCGCTGACCAAGGTGGCGGTGGTGGACGCCCGCGACGAGACCGAGCAGACGCTGCGCGGCTCGCTCGTGGAGGAGCTGCTGGCGGGCGAGCGGCTCGAGGACGTGGATGTGATCAGGCGCGCTCGGCGGCTGGGCGCCGACCTGACCGGCGGCGCGGTGGCGCTCTGCGCGGAGCCGGGCGAGCGCGCCGGCGGGCGCCTGTTGGGCGTGATCAACGCGGAGCGGCCCGACGCGCTCGCCCAGGCCGTGGACGGGCGCGTGTACGTGTTGCTGCCGGGGTCGGCGGAGGACGCCGCCACGCTGGCCTCGCGGCTGGGCGCCCAGGCCCGGGTCGGCGTCTCATCGCGCTACTCGAACGCGGGCGACCTCGGACAGGCGCTCGAGGAGGCCGAGCTGGTGCTGGACGTGGACGAGGTGCGCAGCTTCTACGAGGCCACGATGGCGCCGCTCGTCGCGCACGACCGGGAGTACGCCACCGATCTCGTCACCACGCTCGACGCATACCTCGGCAACGACTGCAACGTGCGCGCCACCGCCCACGCGCTGCACACGCCGGCTCACACGATCGGCTACCGCCTGGGGCGCGTGAAGGAGCTCACCGGGCTCGACGCCACCCGCTCAGAAGACCGTGAGCGACTCGGCCTTGGACTGAAGGCATATCGCATAACGGCACCAAGTCTTCCCCGCTAATTGGCAACTCTTGCCACATGGTCCGCCCCCCTGTCGAAGTCGGCCCAGCGGATTTCGGCCCGCAGGTCGGTACCCGCAGGGCTGACGCGACTCCATACTCAACATCACTCACCGATCTGCTGTATGGGATCGGGGAGCACCACTCCTCCTAGTAGCACTCGCAAGGGCGTTACGCCCGCGTGAGAAGAAACCCGGTCGAGTAGGCGCGACGGTGCCGTGTAGCCGGCACGGCGCCGGCAGCCTCTGGGGAGAGCTTCGCTTCGGCGGGGCTCTCCCCGCGGTCGGGCCCCAACTAGCAAGCCCGACCCACGGAAGCGATGACGACAGCGACCCTATCGACCAGGTACCTCACCGACGGCACCCACCTATACGAGGTAGCCGCAGTACAAAGCAACATCAACTACGGCCTGCGCGGAGGAACCATTAGCCGCACCATCATCCGTGACGTCGTCACCGAACTCACCGCAGCCCTAGACGAACTCAGCATGGCCGCGCTCACCGAGGTAAGACCCGGGGGGTATCACAAAATCGTGGGCAGTCTGAGCTCACGACACGCTCCGTAGTCATGTCGCGACTGTCCGCCCTCGACGCCTCGTTCCTGCGCGTCGAGACGCCGACTGCTCACATGCACGTGGGCTGGCTGTCCACGCTGGAGCTGCCGCGCGGGGCCGATCGGCTCGACGCGGAGGGGCTGGTGGCGCGCATCGGTGCGCGCCTGCACCTCGCGCCGCGCTTTCGCCAGCGCGTGGTGGGTGCGCCGCTCGGCTTCGGCGAGGCGATGTGGAAGGACGACCTCGCGTTCGACCTCCGCCGTCACGTGGAGGTGCTCGACTCGCGCCACCCGATGAATGCGGCTGGCCTGCAACGGCTGGCCGGCACCTTCTTCTCCGAGCAGCTCGACCGCAACCGGCCGCTGTGGCGGCTCTTGATCGTGCCGCGGCTGCGCGGCGGCCGCGCCTCCCTGCTCGGCAAGGTGCACCACGCGATGGTGGACGGCATCGCGGCGGTGGAGCTCGGCATGGTGCTGTTCGACGTCGACCCCACGGCGGACGCGCCGCAGGCGCTCGAGTGGTTGCCGGACACGGGGCACGGAGGGCTGCGCATGGCGGTGGAGTCAGTGGCCGATGGCTGCCTCGAACAGTTCCGCACCGCGCGCCGGGCCGCGAGGGTGGGGCTGTCGCCGGGGCGCACGCTGCGCGTGGCCGAGACGATGCGCCGGGCGGCGCTGTCGCTCGCCGAAGATGCCCTGCGGCCGGCACCGCCGTCGTACCTGAACGTGTCCATCGGCCCGCGGCGCGCGGTGGTGACCCACCGCATGGCGATGAAGAGGCTCGCGGCGGTCAAGGGACGCTGCGGCGTGAAGCTGAACGACGTGGCCCTGACCGTGGTGGCCGGCGCGCTCAGGCGGCTGGCGGCGCGCCGCGGCGAGGAGCAGAAGGACCTACGCGTGATGGTGCCGGTGAACGTGCGCTCGGGCGACACATCGGAGGCGTCCGGCAACCGCATCACGTTCGCGTTCGTGGAGCTGCCGGTGTCGGAGCCGGACGCGTTCCGGCGCCTTTTGAACATTCGCGCCCAGACCCTTGCGATCAAGGGCTCCGGCCACATCGAGGGCAGCGACCTCTTGCTGCGCTCGGTCGCGCTGCTGCCCGAGCCGGTGAAGGAGAAGGCGGCGCGCCTGGCGGCCAGCCCGCGCATGTACAACCTCACCGTCTCGAACGTGCCCGGGCCGCCGATCCCCGTGTACGCCGCCGGGGCGAAGGTGCTCTCGATCTATCCGATCGTCCCGATCCCAGAGGAGCACGCGCTCTCGATCGGGATGCTCTCCTACGGCGACTACCTGCACATGAGCGCCTACGCCGACCCGGACGCGCTGCCGGGGCTCAGCCCGCTGTCGATCCTGCTCGAGGACTCGCTCGCCGAGCTCGAGATCGTCACCAGCGCGCGGCCGCGCCTGCCGGCGCTGCCCCCGGGCTCACGCGGGCTGCAGCAGCCAAACGGTCAGTCGCTCGCCCGCCCAGCCAGGCTCCATAAAGGAAATCGCCTGGTAGGTCCGGCCGGCCACCTGCGTCCGGCCTGAGCTGGGCAGCTTGGCGCGCGTGGCCGCGGCCAGCGACGCGAACGCGTGGCCGCTCGAGCCGCGCACCACCACCTCGTCGCCGGTGACGCGGTGTACGAGGGATACGTACCCGAGGATGTCCTGGATCGAGATCTCAGCTTGCGCGCCCGGCGCGCCGCGCAGCGGCCGGAGCTTGCCGCCCACCACGAAGGGGAGTGAGACGTCCGCGAGCGTGCGGCCGCCACGAAGGATGTGGATGCCGGTGATGTGCGACGCGGCGGCCATCAGGCGGCCGGCCTCGGCCTTCGCGGTGGCGGCGTCGCCCGCGGCGGCAGCCCGGACCAGCGCGCTGTCGCGCTCGAGCGCCCGCAGCGGCGCCTGGTCGACCGTCCCCTTCGATTCCTCCACGTAGATCCGCTGGGCCACCCCGGCGAGCGTGGCCAGCTGCGGCAGCTGTGCGGGCTGTGCCGGCCGTGCCGGTTGCGCGCTTGCGACCGTCACCGTGCGTGTGACGGTCTTGGCACTGCCGCACGCGGCCAGGAGGATCGGGATCGCGCCGAGGACGAGGAGCCGCTTGCGCACAGCACGGCAACTGTCCCGCCGCCCCGGTTAACGCGGGCTAAGGGGCGGTGTGCGCGGCGTTACCGCCGTTACGACCGGTGCCAGCAGCGCGCAGGCCTCGTTCTCGAGCTCCACGCCGAGCCGCTCGACGGGCAGCCCCTCGGGGATCGTGCCGACGATCGCGCCGCCCGAGCCCGCGTAGTTCGCGCTCGCGCCGAGCGACCGCGCCAGCTCGATCATCGCCACGTGCTCAGGCTCCAGCGGGCCCATCGCCCGGCGCTGGTCGAAGCTGCCGTCGAGGCAGCGGCCGAAGCCGGCGTGGTCACCGGCGATGAGCGCATCACGGGCGTCGGAGGCGAGCTGGGCCAAGCGCTTCATGCAGCCGTGCACCTCGTCGTCGCCGCGCTCATGGCGTCGCCGCAGCTCCGAGTGGTACTCGCCCGAATGCGCGGTCGCGTCGCTGCGCCAGGCCACGAATAGCGGCGGCAGCAGACCGGGGTCGAGCTCCTCCACGGCCCAGGCGCAGTCGGCGCGCGGCGCGAAGTCCATCATCACGAGCCCGCCGTGGGCCTGCACCACCCGATCCTGCGGCCCGGCGGCGATGCCCAGCTCCTCGGTCTCGGCCTCGAGCGCGGCGAGCGCCAGCTCGTCGGGCGCCAGCGAGACGCCGAACGCCGCGCACAGGGCCCGCAGCGCCGCCACGACCAGAGCGCTCGATCCCGCCAGCCCCACCTCGCCGGGCACGGTCGAGGAGTAGCGCAGCGCGAAGCCGGACTGCGGCAGCTCGGCGATCCGGCTCAGCCGGCGTAGTGCAGCCGCCATCAGCGCAGGCTCGCGCCCCGCGGCTAGGGCAGGATCGAGGTCGCGAAGGCCCGCCAGCGGCAGCGGACCGAGCTCGATGCCGTCCGCCAGCGGCAGCACCTCCACCCGCGCCTCCAGCTCGGTCAGCGCGAGCGCCAGGGTGCGTCCGCCGTAGCCGTCAGACGGGTTGCCGGCGAGCGCGGCGCGGGCGGGCGCGCATGCATCCGAAATGGGGGGATTTCCGTACTTGAGGTCGGGTAGTGACACGAGCGATTACTTCCGAGGCTCGTTCTAGTCTCACTGGTATGGCGATGGAACCTCACACGATTTACGAGCAGACCGACATCCCCGCTGGGATGACGTGTGCTCAGTACCGCCGCCAGCGCAGGGCAGCAGAGCATCGCGACTCCCGCCTGGCCCGCCTGCGGCGTCTCCTCAAGTCTCGCGCGTAGGGCGCTACGCGCTGCCTAAGTGTCCTCGCTTAGGCGTCGTAGGTACTCGTCATACACGTAGATCCGTCCGCGCTGACGGCCCGTGATCTCACGAGCAATCCCTATTCGCTCGAGCCGGGCGAGCGCCTGATGAATCGGTGGCTCGCTCATGCCCACCTGCTCGGCGAGCTCGGTTGGACGGGCAATGATCTCGCGTGTGAGGCGGTCATGAACGCGGATTGCCGTCGCCGCGCCACGCCCAAGTCCTTGGATGCGCTGGCGATCGGCGTCGATCATCGCGATGAGCTCTCGCGTTGTTGAGGTGGTTGCTTCGGCGACCTCTATGACGCCGTCCAGAAAGAAGCGGACCCACTGCTCCCATTCTCCGTGCGTGCGGACCCGCTGCAGATGCTCGTAGTACAGATCGCGATGACGCTTGAGATAGACGCTCAGGTACAGGAGCGGTTGGCGGAGAACGCCTTCTCCCACGAGAAGGAGGGTCACGAGCAGGCGCCCAACCCGGCCGTTCCCGTCAAGGAATGGGTGGATCGTTTCGAACTGCGCGTGTCCGAGCGCTGCCTTCACCAGCAGCGGGGTGGGAGCGGGGTGGTCGTTGAGGAAGCGCTCGAGCTCGCTCATCGCGTCCGGAACTCGATCTGCCGGCGGAGGCACAAACCGCGCATTTGCTGCCGACGTGCCGCCGATCCAGTTCTGCACGCGACGGAACTCCCCGGGCTGGCGTCCGGCACCCCGACTGCCGTTCATCAGCGTCGCATGCGCTTCCCGCAGTATTCGGACGCTGACCGGAAGGCCAGAGTTCAGCATGGCGATTCCTCTGTTTATCGCGGCCACGTAGTTGGACGCCTCCTCTACATCTCCCCTCGGGACCGTCGGGGCGGCGTCATGCTCGAAGAGCAGCAGATCGGAGAGAGAAGACTGGGTTCCCTCGATCTGGGAAGAGAGGACTGCCTCCTTGCGCACAAACGAGTAAAGAAACAGGTCGGGATCTGGCAGGAGCACAGTTATGCCGTCGAGCCTGCCGAGAGCCTGGTTTGCTCGATCCAGCCGGGATTGGAGTTGGGCATCTACATCCAAAGGTGGATCCGGAGGCAGCGGACGAGGAAGGAACGCCGAATAGCCAGCTGAGCCTGACTCCTGAACCACGAGCTCCCCGGCTCTTGTGCTAGCCGAAGCAAACATTTCCAGCCGTCAGTCTAAGCAAAGATTCGGACGTGAACCTTTCCTTAGCGCCGGGGCTAAGAAACGATCGACTGTCAGCCGCAATGTCCGGTTGCCGCCCTAGGGTGGCTGCCCATGCGTCTCATCGTCGCCCGCTGTGAGGTCCGCTACTCGGGCCGCCTCTCGGCCGTCCTCCCCGAGGCGCTGCGCCTCCTCATGCTCAAGTCGGACGGCTCGGTGATGGTCCATTCGGACGCGGGCGGTTACAAGCCGGAGAACTGGATGACGCCGCCGACGGTGATCGAGGAGACCGACGGCGGCATCGTCGTTCGGAAGGTAGGCGCCGAGGACCGGCTCGACATCCGGCTGGCCGAGGTGGTCTCCGACACCACGCATGACATGGGCGAGGCCGCCGCCCTCCAGAAGGACGGCGTGGAGCGCGAGCTGCAGGAGCTGCTTGCCGACTCGCCGGAGACCTGCGGCGAGGGCTTCCGGCTGGTCCGGCGCGAGTGGCCCACGGACATCGGCCCGGTGGACCTGATGTGCCGCGACGCCGACGAGGACTGGATCGCGGTGGAGATCAAGCGCGTCGGCACGATCAGCGCCGTGGAGCAGCTCACGCGCTATCTCGAGCGCATCCACATCGACCCGTCGATGGGCTCCTG
>JBKPDA010000064.1:0-9446 GCA_046727635.1 Actinomycetota bacterium
GAGCGCGGTCATCGTGGTGAAGATCGTCGTGTCGGCCGCGCGGTTCACGCGTGCGGCAGCCTAGTGCCCTGACTCCGGGCAGCCCTACACCGGCGCGGCCACCGCCACCTGCTCGATGAGCGACGCGGCCACGCCGCGACCGCCGAACGCCTGCAGCCGGCGCGAGCAATCCGAGAGCCGCCCAGCGAGCATCGAGTCCGAGCGCAGCCGATCGATCGCGCCGAGCAGCTCGTCCGGCGAGTGCTCGTACGTGGAGAGTCGGACCCCGAAGCCGGTCTCGTGGATCCGCTGCGCGTTGTCGTGCTGGTCCCAGAACAGCGGCAGCACCACCATCGGCCTGCCGAAATACAGCGACTCGACCACCGTGTTGTTGCCCCCGTGGGTGATCACGACGTCGGCGTGCGGGAGCACCGTCGTCTGAGGCAGGAACTCCTCGCCGACCATGTTGTCCGCCAGCCGCAGCTCGTCCGAGCGCGGGCCCATCGAGACGATCACTCGATACGCGCTGGAGCCGAGCACGTCGATCAGCCCCTGCATCAGCTCGACGTCTGCCGATCCGAGGGAGCCGAGGCTTAGATAGACGACCGGACCGTCACCCGGAGGCAGCCCGTCCCACTCCCGCTCGGTGGCGCGAATGCTGGCCTGCACGTTGTGCCAGCTGGCCCCGAGCGGCGTGCCGCGCGCGTAGTCCACCTCGTCCGGGTAGCCGTAGATGTTCAGCCAGTCTGACTCGTGCGTGAACTCGAGCGACGGCAGCGGCGGCGCGCCGCGCGAGCGGCAGAAGTCGTCGAAGCCCGTGTGCACGTCGCCCATGGCGCGCCGGTACTCGGCGCGGAACTCGTCCCAACCCGAGCGGTCGTCCGCCGCAAGCCCCGAGTACGCCGGCGGCAGCTCGGCGTCGGGCAGCTCCAGCGGGCTGCAGGAGACGATCCGCACCCATGGCCGCCCGCTCGTCAAAAGAGCGGGGAACGACACCACGTTGTCCTCCACCACCACTTCCGGCCGCAACTCGTCGAGGATCTCCACCAGCCGCTCGTCGACATAGCGGGCGCCGTCCACGAGCGCCTGGTAGGTGGGCTCCATGAAGCCAGCGATCTGCTCGATCGTGGGCCGGCGGAACACCGGCGCGTTCTCCTTCACGTAGTCCTTCCAGAACTGCCCGGGCATCTCCTCGGTCTCGGGCGGCGGACCCAGGCGCATCAGCCGCTCCTCGAACCCCTGCGCCTCGAGCGTGCCGGCGAACGACTCCTCGACGATGAACACCACGCGATGCCCGCGCGAGCGCAGGACGTCGCCGATGCCCACGCAGTTGTTGGTGGGCCCGTACGCGCCCTCGGGAAAGAACGCGACCGTGGCCATCAGGCGGCTGCCCCCTCCACCGTGGCTGCGACCCCCGGAGCCCGGGTGGTGGAACGCAGCACGCCGGTGTCGCGCGTGAGCCGCTGCGCCAGCGCCACCGGGATCACGGTGATCACGATCACGAACAGCACCACCACGTTCACCTGCGGCAGCTGCTGACCGAGCCGGATGTTGCCGAAGATCCACAGCGGCAGGGTGTTCTGCGCGCCGGCGGTGAACGTGGTGACGATCACCTCGTCGAACGAGAGCGCGAATGCCAGCAGCCCGCCGGCCACGAGCGCGGTGGCGATCACGGGCAGCGTGATGAAGCGGAACGTCTGCCAACCGTCGGCACCGAGGTCCATCGATGCCTCTACCAGCGACGCCTGCGTGCGCCGGAGCCGCGCCAGCACGTTGTTGTAGACCGTGACGATGCAGAAGGTGGCGTGGCCGATGATGATCGTCATCAGCGAGAAGGTGAGCCCGCGGTTGCTGAAGAACGAGTTCAGCGCCATGCCGGTGATGATCCCCGGCAGAGCGATCGGCAATACGAGGATGAACGAGACGGTCTCGCGCCCGAAGAAGCGGAAGCGGTGCACCGCGAACGCGGCCATCGAGCCGAGCAGCAGCGAGATGGCAGTGGAGATCAGCGCCGCGCGCACGGACAGCCAGAAGGCGTCCTTCGCCTCCTGGTTGTGGAACGTGGACGAGAACCACTTGGTGGACAGACCGGGCGGGGGCCAGCTCTGCACGTTCGACTTGTTGAACGCGTAGACGATGATGATCCCGATCGGGACGAAGAGGAACAGCATGATCAACGCCGTCCACACGCCCAGGCCAACGCGGCTGATGCGTCCGCTCCCGATCACAGCGCCTCGAACGCTCCCAGCCGCCGGGCGATCAGCAGGTAGATCGCCATGACGATCACAGGCACCACCGCATACGCGGCAGCAAAGGGCACGTTGCTTGCCACTCCTACGCTCCGGTAGACCACGTTTCCGATGAAGTCGGACCCCGCGCCGCCGACGAGCGTTGGGGTGATGAAGTCGCCGAGCGTGAGCGAGAAGGTGAAGATCGAGCCGGCCACCACCCCCGGCATCGCCAGCGGCCAGAGCACGCTGCGGAATGTGCGCCAGCCCTTCGCGCCGAGGTCGGCCGAGGCCTCGAAGTAGGAGTCGGGCACGCGCTCGATCGATGCCCAGACCGGCAGGATCATGAACGGCAGCCAGATGTAGCTGAACACGATCCACATCGCCGTGTTCGAGTAGGCCACGTTCACCGAGCCGAGGCCGATCTTGTCGAGCGTCCAGTTGAGCACGCCGTCCTTGGCGAGGATCAGCCGCCACGCGTACACGCGCACGAGGTAGCTCGACCAGAGCGGGATCAGCACCGCCACGAACAGCGCCGCCGACAGCCGCTTCGGCGCGAGCCGCGCCGCGTAGAACGCGAACGGGAACGCAAGCAGCGCGTCGGTGACCGTCACCGCCGCCGCGATGCCGATCGTGCGCAGCGCGATCGTGCGGTAGGTGGAGTCGTTGACGAGCGTCTTGTAGTTGTCGAGCGTCCAGTTGTGGACGAGCTTGCCCGTGAACGAGTCGACGCTCCAGAGCGACGACAGGAACAGGATCACGAGCGCGGCGAGGTAGATCAGGATGAACCACACGCCGGGTGCGGACAGGAGCAGCGTGGCCCGCAGCCACGGCCGGCGGAACAGCGCCGCCGACGCGCGGATGCGGGCCCCGCTACGGGCTACAGGGAGGCTCGATGCCTCCATGGGGCCTTAGCCCTTCACCTCAGTCCACTTCTGCTGCCATTCGTTGTAGTCGGTGCAGTCGTTCTTGCCGTTGCCGCACTGCTGCACCGGGGTCTTCCAGAACTTGATGCTGTTGAAGTAGGCCGCGTTCGCGTTCGCGTGGTACTGCTCGCACGAGCCCTTCGACAGCTGGTCCATGATCGGGCAGGCCTGGGTGTTCGCCGGCGTCTCGCCGAACGAGATGGCCTGCTGAGCCTGCACCTTCGGCGTGGACACGTACTTCATCCACAGGTAGGCGCAGTTGGGGTGCTGGGCATGGGACGACAGCATCCAGGTGTCGGCCCATCCGGTCGCGCCTTCGCTCGGGATCATGTCCTTCACGGGGGTCTTGTCGGCCTGCAGCGTGTTCGTCTGATACGGCCACGACGCGCCGATGACCGCGTCGCCGTTCTTGAACAGGTCGATCTCGTCCGATGCCAGCGCCCAGTACTTCTTGATCAGCGGGCGCTGCTGCTTGAGCAGGTTCACCGCCGCGTCGAGCTGCGTCTGCGTGAGCTCATAGGGGTCGGTGATGCCCAGGCTCGGGTTCTTCTTCGACAGGTACAGCGCCGCGTCCGCGATCTGGATCGGGTTGTCCGGCACCGTGATCTGGCCCTTGTACTTCGGGTCGTAGATCGCCTCCCAGCTGGTGGGCGCCGTCGTGACCTTCTGGGTGTTGTAGAGCAGCGTGTTCGGGCCCCACTGGAGCGACACGCCGTAGTGCTTGCCGTCCACCGTGTTGTGCGACGGCGACTGCAGCTGCGGAATGAAGTTCTTCCAGTCGGGGATCAGGTTGACGTTGACCGGCTGAACGTCGCCGCCGCGGATGAGCCTGAGGCTGGCGTCGCCAGAAGCCGACACGAGGTCGTACTGGCTGCCGCCGCCCTGGCGCATCAGCGTGACCATCTCGTCCGAGGAGCCCGCGTACTTCGCGTGGACCTGACAGCCGGTCTGCTGCTGGAACGGCTTGACCCACTCCGGCTGGGTATAGCCCTCCCAGGCGATCACGTTCAGCGTTCCCTCGCCCTGGCCGATGCTCGTCGGCAGGCCGCCGGCGTTCGACCCGCTCTTCGTGGACGAGCTTCCACCGCCTCCACCACCGCAGGCGGCCACCGCCACCGCGAGCGCGGCCACAGTCGCCACAGCGGCGCTGCGTCGCAGGTTGAGTCTCATTGTTCTGTTCCCTCCTGTTGAGTAGAGCCGAGCGCGGCGGCGTCCTGTGAACGCCACGCGAGCCGCACCTGGCGACCGCGCTCGGCCATGACCTCCTCCGCGGACGTCTCGAGGTTCTGCCGCACCACCACGAGCGTCTCGCCCCTGTTCAGCTCCACCAGAAAACGCGTGATCGAGCCGAGGTACACCACCTCGCGCACCGTGCCCGACTCGGACACGGCGCCGTCCGGCACCGGCTCGCCCTCGTCCAGCATGCGGATCTTCTCGGGCCGGATGGTCCGGCGCTCGCCGTCGCGCTCGAGGATGTTCGAGGTGCCGACGAAGCTCGCCACGAAGTCGTTCGCTGGGCGCTCGTAGATCTCGCCCGGCGTGCCAACCTGCTCGACCCGGCCATCGGAGAAGACCGCAATGCGATCGCTCATCGTCAGCGCCTCCTCCTGGTCGTGGGTCACGTAGACGAAGGTGATCCGCTCGCTCAGCTCGCGCTGGATCGACTTCAGCTCCATCTGCATCTCCTGCCGCAGCTTGAGGTCGAGCGCGCCCAGCGGCTCGTCGAGCAGCAGCACCCGCGGCCGATTCACTATCGCGCGCGCGAGGGCCACCCGCTGGCGCTGGCCGCCCGACAGCTGGATGGGCCTGCGCCTGCCCACGTCAGGCAGCCGCACCATTCGCAGCGCCTCGGCGCTGCGCTCCTCCCGCTCGCGCTTCGGCACGCCCTTCACCCGCAGCCCGTACGCCACGTTGTCCGCCACGCTCATGTGCGGGAAGAGCGCGTAGTCCTGGAAGACCGTGTTCACCGGGCGCTCGTAGGGCGGCCGGCGCGTGACGTCGGTCCCGTGCAGCTCCACGGCGCCGGAGTCGGGCGGCTCGAAGCCCGCGATCAGTCGCAGCGTGGTGGTCTTGCCCGAGCCGGACGGGCCGAGCATCGTGAAGAACTCGCCGTCGGCGATCTCCAGCGACAGCCGCTCGATCGCCACCACGTCTCCGTAGGTCTTGCGCAGCCCAATCAGCCGGACCGCCGGAGCGCCGGCGACCCCCGATGCGGCGGCCGAGCTCTCGGCATCAGCGGTCTCGTGGAGCACGCGGCGCCAGTGTAATGGCCAGGTTGGAGTGCGAACAATCGTCAGGGTGGAAGAAAGAGGGGTACCGCCGTACGCCAAGGAGTCGAACGACTCTTATGCGAGAGCGCCACTTCAGGTCTTCAAGCGGCCAGGTGGCTTGCCGATCACAAATCTGAATGCGTCTCGTTGCCACCAACCGCTTGAAACCCGGCATGCTGCTGGGCCGAGACGTGCTCACCGACGTGCACGGTCGAGTGCCCCTGCTGCGCGCCGGAATCCCGATCAACGAGCGCTACAAGCAGTCGCTGCTCGATGCCGGCATCCACGCGGTCTACGTGGAGGACGAGCTGGGCTCGGGCATCAAGGTCACCCCCGCGCTCAGCCAGAGCACCCGCGAGTCCGCGACCAAGGCGCTCGTCCGCTCGTTCAGCGGCGCGCCGACCATGCTGGAGAAGAACCAGACGCTGTCGGACGCCACGGTGCAGGAGCTGGGCGACGTGGCGGCCCGCATCTGCGCCGACCTGGCCGACGCCGACGACGCCGTGCTCGCCCTGAGCGACCTTGCCGCCGCCGACAACTACACGCTCCAGCACTCGATCGACGTGACCGCCCTCGGCGTGCTGATCGCCCGCCGGCACTTTCGCTTCTACGGCCGCCCCGCCTCCGGTGGACGCCGCCGCCACGACCACGTGGAGCAGTACCTCGTGAAGCTCGGCGTCGGGCTCCTCCTCCACGACATCGGCAAATTGGTGGTGCCGGCCGCGATCCTCAACAAGCCCGGCCCGCTCGACCCCGAGGAGACGGCGATCATGCGCACCCACCCGGTGGTGGGGCTCGAGCTCTTGCCGGGCGACATGATCGGGCCGCTGGCCAAGTCGGTTGTGCGCTCGCACCACGAGCGCTGGGATGGCAGCGGCTACCCCAACGGCCTGGCCGGCACGGACATCTCGGAGTTCGCGCGCATTGCGGCGGTGGCCGACGTGTTCGACGCGATCACGAGCGAGCGGCCGTATGCCCGCGCCGCGCAGCCGTACGTGGGAGTGCGCGCGATCGTGGAGGGCGAGGGCAAGGCGTTCGACCCGGTGATCGTGGAGAGCTTCCGCAAGGTGGTGGCCCCGTACCCGCCGGGCAGCGAGATCGTGCTCGCCGACGGCCGCCGCGGCGTGGTGGTGTCGGTGCCCACGGACGACCTCGAGCTCCCGCTCGTGCGCATCGGCTTCGATCCCTCGGACAAGCAGATCGAGCCGTACGAGATCGACCTGCGCAGCGAGCCCGAGCTGCTGCCACAGGTGCTGCGCCCGGCCGCCTAGACCTGGCGCCGCTCTGCCCGCGACAATGCGGGCGCCCCATGCCCACCCTGCACCTGCTGCGACACGCGAAGTCGAGCTGGGACGATCCATCGCTGGCCGACCACGACCGGCCGCTTGCGCCGCGCGGCGAGCGTGCTGCCGCGGCGATGGGCGAGCACCTGCACTCGGCGGGCATCGCGCCCGGGTTGGTCTTGTGCTCCACGGCGCTGCGGGCGCGCCAGACGCTGGAGCGTCTACTGCTTGCGAGCGAGGTCCGCCTCGAGCGCGGGCTCTACGGCGCGTCCGAGACCGACCTGCTGCAGTTCCTGCGCGCGCTGCCGGCCGACCTCGAGTCGGCGATGCTGATCGGCCACAACCCCGCGATGCAGGAGCTGGCGCTGATGCTGGCCGCCGAGGGTCCGGAGCTGAGCCGCCTGCACGGCAAGTATCCGACGGGCGCCCTGGTGACGCTGGAGTTCGAGGGTGGCTGGGACGCGCTCGGTCCGCACTCGGCGCGCCTGGTCGCGTTCGTGCGACCGAAGGACCTGCGCTAGAACGCGGCGGCCGCTTCCTCCTCGCCCGCCGCGGCGCCGCGCGCCAGGTCGGCGTAACGGCCGCCCAGCGCCATCAGCTCCGGATGCGTGCCGCGCTCCACGACGCGTCCGCGCTCGAGCACGAGGATCTGATCGGCGTCGCGGATGGTGGAGAGGCGGTGCGCGATCGCGATCGTGGTGCGGCCGCGGGCCAGCTCGTCGAGCGCCCCCTGGAGCGCGCGCTCGGTCTCGTTGTCCAGCGCGCTGGTGGCCTCGTCGAGTACGAGCACGGGCGGGTTGCGCAGGATGGTGCGGGCGATTGCGATGCGCTGCTTCTCACCGCCGCTGAACCGGTAACCGCGCTCGCCGACCATCGTCTCGTAGCCGTCGGGCAGCGAGGCAATCAGCTCGTGGATCTGGGCGGCGCGGGCGGCGTTCTCGATCTGCTCGTCGCTGGCATCCGGGCAGGCGAAGCGCAGGTTCTCGCGGATGCTCGCGTGGAAGAGGTAGGTCTCCTGCGAGACCAGGCCGACCGTGGAGGCGAGCGACGCAAGGGTGGCGCGGGCCACGTCCACCCCATCGATCGTCACCCGCCCCGCGAACGGCTCGTACAGCCGCGCCACCAGGTACGCCATCGTTGTCTTGCCCGACCCGGTCTCGCCCACGATCGCCGTGGTGGTGCCGGCCGGGATGGTCGCGTTGATGTCCTCGAGAGTCAGGGGCGCGTTCCCGTCGTAGCGGAACGAGACGTGCTCGAACGCCACATCGCCGCGCACTCCCTTGAGGTCCACCGGCTCGGGATGCTCGGCGATGTCCACCGGCAGGTCGAGGTACTCGAAGATGCGCGCGAACATCGCGAGCGATGTCTGGACGTCGAGGCCAACGGACAGCAGCGACTGGAGCGGGAACAGCAGCCGGGTCTGGAGCGTGGTGAACGCCACCACGGTGCCGATTGAGATCGCGCCCGAGCCGTGCGCGATGCTCTCGCCCGCGAACCAGTAAACGGCCGCGGGCATGATCGCGAAGCTCATCTGCACCGAGGCCATCCGCCAGCGGCCGGCCATTCGGCTGCGCACCTCCAGCTCGGCCAGCTCCTCGGACTCGTCGGTGAAGCGGCGGGCGAGCTCCGGTCCGCGGCCCATCGTCTTGCCGAGCAGGATGCCCGACACCGACAGCGACTCCTCCACCAGCGTGGACATGTCGGCAAGGCGGCCCTGGCGCACGGAGGTGATCCGCTTGCGCTCCTCCCCTACGCGGCGCGTGAGCCAGAGGAAGAACGGCAGCAGCGCCAGCGAGAACACCGCCAGCCGCCAGTCGAGCGCGACCATCGCGATGAAGGTCGCTAGCACCGTGGTGACGTTCGACATGATCGAGGTGGCCGTGCTCGTCACCACGTTGTCGATGCCGCCGATGTCGTTGGCGATCCGCGACTGCACCTCGCCCGTGTGCGTGCGCGTGAAGAACGCCAGCGACATCCGCTGCAGGTGCGAGTAGACCGCAGAGCGCAGGTCGTGCATCACGCGCTGGCCGACGGTGTTGGAGAGCCAGGTCTGCATCACGCCGATGGCGCCGCTCAGCACCGATACCGCCACCATGCCGAGCACGAGCAGCGTGAGCAGCGTCGTGTCTTTCTGGGGGATCGCGGTGTCGAGCACAGCGCGCAGGAGGAACGGGCTGACCACGCCCACGCCGGCCGAGATGCCGATCAGGAGCACGAGCACGCCGAGCCGGCGGCGGTAGGGCACGAACAGGCGGGCGATCCGGCGCAGCGGCACGTGTGCGCTGTCGGGCAGGGGCTCGCGCGGCGGGCCACCGTCGCGTCCGTCGCGCCCGCCCGCCTCGAGCCGGAGCATCCGTGGCGAGTTCACTCAAAAGAGCGTAGTGGCGCCCAGCCAGTGCCCTGAGTCGGTAAGTCGGCTTCAGCTTCCCGAGTGACTGGGCGCGGCTGACGGTTGACGCGACCGGAGTCGGACTTGTGGTTGGGCGAGGGAGCGGCGCCCGTCAGACGTGTCCAGGCGCCGGGAAGGTGCGCACGAATTAGCGACTCAGGGCACTAAGGCCGAGTCAGGCGAACAGCGTGAGGTCCGGCTCGCGGTCTCCGCGCAGCACGGCGATGTCGACCTCGACGCAGTCGATGCCGCGCGACTCGGCGAGCACGCGCGCCTGCGGCTTGATCGACTGGGCGGCGAGCACGCCGCGGCAGGAGCCCATCGACGGGTCGATGTGGATGCGCTCGAGATAGCGCGTGAGCTGCTCCACG
>JBKPDA010000065.1:0-21226 GCA_046727635.1 Actinomycetota bacterium
GAAGGGAAGCGGTGTCTCGGTGTCGCTCGCCTCGCCCGGGAAGATCGACACCGCGATGACGAGGCACACGGGCGGGCGGATGCCGAAGCCCGACCTGGTGGCCGTGGCCATCGTCGATCTCGTCACCCGGCCACGCCGCGAGGTCGTCGTCCCCCGCCGGCACTACGCCATCGCCTGGCTGGAACAGCTGCTTCCGAGCATGGCGGACCTGGCGCACCGACGACGCAATTGGGCGCCGCTGCAGGAGCAAGGAATGTCATGGACGTCCTGATCACGGGTGGCAACGGACTGTTGGGCCGCCACGTGGTGTCCGAGCTGCTGGGTCGGGGCGCGAGCGTGCGCGTGCTCGTCCTGCCCGACGAGGATGCAGCCTGGCTCGAGGAGCACGGCGTTGCGGTTTATCGAGGCGACATCTGCCGGCCCGAGACGCTGATCGCGCCCGTGCGCGGGGTGGATGCCGTCTTGCACCTCGCCGGCCTGATGGGTGTCTGGCGGCCCCTGAAGCACTACTACGCCGTCAACGTGACCGGTACGGAGAACGTCTGCCGGGCCGCGCTGGCCGAAGGGGCCCGCGTCGTGCACGTCAGCTCGTGGACGGTGTATGGCATGGCTTTGGGCAGGCCTGCAACCGAGGACTTCCCGCTGGCGCCGTTTCGCGAGCCCTACGCGCTCACAAAGGCCGCGGGCGACGCGCTGGTGCAGCGAATGATCAGCCAGGAGCAGTTGCCTGCCGTGATCATCCGCCCAGGTACCTTCTTCGGGCCCGGCGACCGCCTGCATTTCGGCCGGATGGCGGATCGGCTGCGTGCGGGCAGGGGCGTCATCGTCGGCTCGGGCGACAACGCCCTCCCCTTCGTCTATGTCGCTGACGTCGTCCAGGGGCTCCTCCTCGCGCTAGACCGCGACCGCGCGATCGGCCAGGCCTACAACATCACGAACGACCGCCCGCTCACGCAGAAACAGCTGCTTCACGCGATCGCCCGCGAAATCGGCGCCAGCCCCCCGCGCCTCCACATCCCCTATCACCCTCTCTACGCCGCCGGATACGCCGCCGAGCGCTTCGCCAAGCTCACGCAGTCCTCCCGCCAGCCCATCGTGACCCGGCTTGGCGTGAAGCTCTTCGGCACCGACAATCGACACGCGATCGACAAGGCCAGGCGCGAGCTGGGCTACCGACCCTGGGTATCCCTCTACGAGGGGGTGCAGCTGGCCGCGAGCTGGTATCAGGCTCAGAGCCGGTCGGGCGCATCTCCATTGCTGGCGGTGAGCCGATGACTTCCAATGGAGTGCCGTGGGTGGTGCTACCGACCTTCAACGAGGCCGAGAACATCGAGGCCATCGTCGCGGCCATCGTGCGGGTGCTGGAGCGGGCGGCACCGGACGGTTTTCGCGTCCTGATCGTCGATGACGACTCGCCCGATGGAACGGGCGCGATCGCGGATCGGCTGGCGGCCCAGCACGCCGGCATCGAGGTGCTGCATCGAAGGGAGAAGGAGGGGCTCGGTCCGGCCTACGTGGCTGGCTTCCGACGAGCGCTGGCGGCGGGCGCCGGCTACGTCATGGAGATGGACGCGGATGGCTCGCACGACCCGCGCGACCTGGCCCGCCTACTGTCCGCGGTGCGCGATGGCACCGCCGACCTCGCACTCGGTTCGCGCTACGTGGCCGGCGGCCAGGTAGCCGACTGGAGTCCCCTACGTCAGGCTACCAGCCGCGGCGGCAGCTGGTACGCGCGCAAGTTCCTCGGTCTCGACGTGCGCGACCTGACCGGCGGCTTCAAGTGCTTCAGCGCGCGGGTCTTGCATGCGGTCGAGCCGGCGAGCGCGCGCTCACGCGGCTATGCGTTCCAGGTCGAGCTGACCTATCGTGCGGTCCGCGCCGGATTCCGGGTGCAGGAGATCCCTATCACTTTCCGCGATCGCACCCTCGGCAGCTCGAAGATGAGCTGGCGAATCGCGGTCGAAGCCGCTTGGCTTGTTCCCCGATTGCGACTGCAGCGCGGGTCATGGACGTCGGCGCCGAGCCGGTTGCGCGAGCTCACTCCGGCGTAGCCATCCGCGCCGCTTCCCGGACCGCCTCGAGCACCTGCGCGTTGCTGGGGTTGTCGGCGGAGTTGCGGTTGTAGTGGGCGAGCGTGAGCGTGCCGTCGGGCGCCACCACGAACGTGCCCGGGCGCTGCGACACGTCGCCATGAGGAGCGCCCCCGAGCTGTCCGTGGGCGGCCGCGCGCAGCCAGCCCTTCACGGCGCCCGGCCCGAGGTACTCCAGCGGCCCCCCACGCTCCAGCCCGACGGCGTGGTAGGCGGCACGGTCGGGGTCGCCCAGGCAGTCGAACGGAACGCCGCGCCGGCGGCAGAAGTGGAAGGTCGGCTCGGCCCGGTACTGGAACACGGCCACCACGTCGCCGCCGAGCGATCGGATCTCCTCGTGGGCCTCGCCCAACTGGGCGAGGTGCTCGCGGCAGGACGGTCAGCCAAAATGGCGCATAAACGCCACGACGAGCGGACCATTTCTCCACCGATCGCGCAGCTTGATCGGCCCATCGGTGTTAAGAAGAGAGAGATCGGGAAATTCCGCCCCGATCGTCAGTTGGCTCACGCGGCGATCCTAGAGGCTGCAACCGGCCAAAGGCGCACTCAACAGTTTCGGCCCAGATGCCGAAGGTAGGGGAGATGGAGAAGCAGAAGCGCAGCAGCTACCGGAAGTCTGCGGTCGCGATCGCGATCGCAGGGGTAATCGTCGGGATCCTCTGGTCGCAGGGGCACTATCAGCTCGCACTCGTGGTGCTGAGCCTGGTGTCGCTGATCGTGCTCATCTCGAGCGCGCTGGCGATCGCCACCCTGCGCGAGCAGGTGTCCGACAACGAGTTCGCGGCACTGCACGATCCCCTCACCGAGCTTCCCAACCGCCTGCTCTTCCACGACCGCGTGCACCAGGCCCTCCTGAGCGCCCGCCGCTCGGGCTCGCGCGCCGCGGTGATCCTCTTCGACGTGGACCGCTTCAAGGAGATCAACGACTCGCTCGGCCACCACACCGGCGATCTGGTGCTCTTCGAGGTGGGCCGCCGGCTCACCGACACCCTGCGCGTGAGCGACTCCGTGGCGCGAGTCAGCGGCGACGAGTTCGCCGTGCTGCTGCCCAGGGTCGAGGACGACCTGTCCGCGGCCGCCGCCGCCGCCAAGGTGCGCGAGGCGCTGGCCGAGCCGTTCATGGTCGACGACCTCGAGGCGGAGATGGAGGCCACGGCCGGCATCGCCCTCTACCCCGACCACGGCGAGGACCCGGAGACCCTTCTCCAGCACGCCGAAGTGGCGATGTACAACGCCAAGCATTCCCACGTGGGCTACGAGCTGTACGCGGCCGCCCGCGACGAGTTCTCCCCGAGCCGGCTGCGCCTGGTCGGCGAGCTGCGCAGCGGCATCACGCGCGGCGAGCTGGAGCTGCATTACCAGCCCAAGGTGCGCCTCAGCGACAACACCGTGGTCGGAGTCGAGGCCCTCGTGCGCTGGCAGCACCCCGAGCACGGCCTGATGTCGCCCGACAAGTTCATCCCGCTGGCCGAGCACACCGGTCTGATCCGCCCGCTCACGCTGCAGGTCCTGGCCACCGCGCTCGACCAGTGCGCCGCGTGGCGCGCCAACGGCCTCGAGCTCGGCGTGGCCGTGAACCTCTCGCCGCGCAACCTGATGGACCCGGACCTGCCGCGCCAGATCAAGCAGATGCTCGAGGAGCGCGGCCTGCCGCCGAAGCTGCTCGAGCTGGAGATCACCGAGAACACGATCATGGCCGACCCCAAGCGCGCCCGCGAGGTGCTGATGCGCCTCGACGCGATGCGCGTGTGGCTTGCCGTGGACGACTTCGGCACCGGTTACTCCTCGCTTGCCTACCTGAAGCAGCTGCCGGTCACGACGCTGAAGGTGGACCGCTCGTTCGTGATGTCGATGGAGTCCGACGAGGACGACGCCGTCATCGTCCGCTCGACCATCGCGCTCGGCCGCGAGCTCGGCCTGCGCGTGGTGGCCGAGGGCGTGGAGAGCGAGTCGGCGCTGAACGAGCTGCGCGACCTGAGCTGCGACTTCGCCCAGGGCTTCCACCTGAGCCGCCCGCTGCCGGCGGGCGAGCTCGAGCGCTGGGTGCGCGAGCGCCCGCTGACGCGCGCCGAGTCAGTGGCTTAAGTCTCAACCACCACGGGCCGAGGCAGCCGCGAGAGGATCCGGCGCATTCTGGCGGTGCCGCTGGACCCCGACACATTGGCCTCCGACCTTGAGTCAGCCGAAGCGCTCGACGGTCTTAGGGGTTGACTCCCTCAGAGGTCCGGAGGCGTCAGCAACCAGTGGCCGCGTCGAGCGCGGCGCACAGCTCCGGGAGGCGGACATCAGGCAACCGCGTCAGGCGCTCGGTAAGGAGCGTCTTTGGGACGGTCACCAGGTTGTCGAAGGTCAGGGCGCAATCCACGGGCATGCCGTCCTCGCGTCCGAGCATCACCTCGGTCGGTATTCCTCGGACCGTGCGCGTCGCGGGAGCGATCAGCAGCGCGTTCATTACAGGAATGGCCGCCTGGCGGGTGAGAATGCAGCCGGGCCGGCGCCCGAGCTCTGGGAGCTCGTACCACCAAACCTCGCCGCGGTTCACCCTAGAGGTCCTCTGGCCACGGCTCGGCGGCGATCGAGGAACGGGCGGCCCACTCTGCCCCGAGATCCTCCTGGGGCTGACGCGTGTATGCGTCGACGATGGCGCGGTCTATTTCTGCGTCGCGGTCGGCGGCCAGGAAGTGCTCTATCGCCTCGCGAATGAGCTCCGATCGCGAACGGCGCTCCCGCGCGGCGCGGCTATCGAGCCGAGCCACCAACTCGTCATTTAGCTGCACCAACGTTTGTTTCCTCTGAGCCATCAATCATATGGTAGACATATGATCAACGATGCGTCAAGCCGCCTGGCGCCCCACCTCGGCCAACGCTGCGATCACCGCCGACATCGGCGGATTGTCCGGCGAGCTGACGTTGTAGTGCGCCAGCGCCACGGTCCCTCTCCGGTCGACCACGAAGGTGCCGGGGCGCTGCGCGATGTCGCCCTGCGGCCGGCCCACGAACGCGCCCACCTTGGCGGCACGGAACCAGCTGCGGTAGACGTTCAGCCCGATGTACTCCCTCCGCACGCCACGCCCGAGCCCGACCGCGTTGTAGCCGGCCTTCGTCGGGTCGCCGTAGCAGTCGAACGGCACGCCGCGGCTGCGGCAGAAGCTGAGCGTCGGCTCGGCGCGGTACTGGAAGATCGCCACCACGTCGCCGCCGGCGGAGCGCAGCTCGTCGTAGCGGCGGGTGAGCTGGATCAGGTGCTCACGGCAGAAGGCGCAGCCGAAGTGGCGCATGAAGGCGATCACGAGCGGCTGCCGGCTCCAGCGCTCGGCCAGGCGAACCGGTCCCTCGATCGACTCGAGCGTGAGCTCTGGGAAGCGGTCCCCCACCCGCAACTGGTCCACGTCTGGGGATGGTAGTGACGCGCCTAGTGCGCCCGGCGCCAGATGCGCACGCGATCGAGCAAAGAGCGCGGCAGCCGCTCGGGCGGCGACGGGTTCGACGGGCCGTTGAAGGTGTCGAGGAAGAGCAGCCAGAAGCCGACCACGAACGCCAGGCACGGGATCACCAGAAGCGCGCTGATCACCCACACCGGCGGCAGCCCCGGGACGTTGTCGCTCACGTACTCCTTTACGCCGAACTGATCGACGGTGACCACCGTGAAGATCACGCCGAGCGCGGCAAACAGCACCAGCGCGAGTAGCGCGAATAGACGGAGCAGCCAGCGTCCCACGTTTGCCATGGCGAGTACCTCCGCGAGAGTACATGGCGGACCGGCCTTGCGGAAAGGTGTGAACCATGATTCACTTCTTCCGTGCCATACCGGCCGACCGAGAGGACCGAGGCGCGCCGCACCGCCACCCGGGAGCGAATCGTCCGCGCGGCGCGCGATCAGGTGGCGGAAGGCGGCTATGCGTCCGCGAGCGTGCAGGCCGTGGCCGCCCGCGCAGGCATCGCCACCGGCAGCGTGTATCGCCACTTCGCCTCGAAGGCGGAGCTGTTCGCAGAGGTGTTCAGGCGCTCGTCGCAGCCGGAGCTCGACCTCGTCACCGAGTTGACCGCCGACCGCTCGGTGCCGGCCGCGCAGCGGATCGCCGGCGCGGCCGAGGCGTTCGCCCGCCGCGCGCTGGCAGCGCCCAGGCTGTCGTACGCGCTGATCGCTGAGCCGGTGGACCCGCTCGTGGAGGCCGAGCGCCTCGCCTTCAGGCGCGGCTATCACGACGCGTTCGCCACGGCGCTCGACGACGGCGTGGCGAGCGGAGAGCTGCGCGAGCTCGACTCGCAGGTGGTCGCCGCCGCCATCGTTGGGGCTCTCGCGGAGTCGCTCGTCGGGCCGCTGTCCCCCACTTCGAACGGCCGTGGCGCGCCCCGGCATCACGACGCGCTCGTGGCCAACCTCGTTCAATTCTGTCTATCAGCCATCACCAAGGAGGAGCCCCGTGTCGGTGCTCGATCACACGCATGAGGTCCTGAACCAGGTCCCACCGCTAGTCGACTACAACGTGTTCGAGGCCGACCCCGTGCTGCGGGAGGGACTCGAGCGCGAGGGCGGCGGCTGGGGCGTGGACCGCGCGCGCGACCTCGGCGCCATGGCCGGGTCCGCCGAGGCGCAGGAGCACTGCCGCCGCGCGGAACGCAACGAGCCGATCCTCCGCACTCACGATCGCTACGGCAACCGCATCGACCAGGTGGAGCTCGACCCGTCCTGGCACTGGCTGCTGCGAGTGGCCGTGGAGCGCGAGATCTCCTCGCTCCCGTGGCGCGATCCCCAGCCGGGCGCTCACGTCGTGCGCGCCGCGCTGATGTCGATCTGGTCGCACACGAACGCCGGCGTGATGTGCCCGGTGTCGATGACCTACTCGGCGGTGCCCGCCCTGCGCGCGCAGCCAGAGCTGGCAGAGGAGTGGGAGCCGCGGCTGACGCTGCCGGATTACGAGCGCGGCGCACTCTGCGGCATGGCGATGACCGAGAAGCAGGGCGGCTCCGACGTGCGGGCCAACACCACCCGCGCCGAGTCCGTGGGCGACGGCTGGTACGAGATCACGGGCCACAAGTGGTTCTGCTCCTATCCGCCCTGCGACATCTTCCTCACGCTCGCCCAGACGCCGGCCGGCCTCTCCTGCTTCATGTTCGAGGGCCGCAACCCCGGCTTCCAGATCCAGCGGCTGAAGGACAAGCTGGGCACCCGCTCGCTGCCGTCGTCGGAGGTGGAGTTCAAGCGGCTGCCGGCTCGCCTCGTCGGCGAGGAGGGCCGCGGCGTGCCGACGATCATCGAGATGGTGAACCACACCCGGCTCGACTGCCTGATCGGCAGCGCCACCGGCATGCGCCGCGCCGTGGCCGAGGCGGTGCACCACGCTCGTCACCGTTCGGCGTTCGGCAAGCTGCTGGCCGAGCAGCCGGCGATGCAGAACGTGCTGGCCGACCTCGCGATCGAGGCCGAGGCCGGGATGACGGCCGCGCTGCGCGTGGCTCGAGCGTACGACGAGCAGTACACGCCCTTCCGGCGCATGGCCACGGCGGTGATGAAGTACTGGGTCTGCAAGCGCGCGGCGCCGCATTCCGCAGAGGCGCTCGAGTGCCTGGGCGGCAACGGCTTCGTTGAGGAGTCGTGGATGCCGCTGATCTATCGCGACGCGCCGCTCAACTCGATCTGGGAGGGCTCCGGCAACGTGGCGGCGCTCGACGTGCTGCGCGCGCTCACGCGCGAGCCCGAGGGGCTTCCTGCTTTCCTTGCCGAATGCGACCTGGCCGCCGGAGCCGATCCGCGCCTCGACGAGCACCTGGCCTCGCTGAAGGCGGACCTCGCGGCGCTCAACCCCGAGGACGCGCAGTACCGCGCCCGCTCGATCGTGGAGCGGCTGGCGGTGGCGCTACAGGCCAGCCTGCTTGTGCGCCACGCGCCGCCGGCAGTGGCGGACGCGTTCTGCGCGGCCCGGCTGGCCGAGCGCGGGCGCGTGTACGGCACGCTGCCGAAGGGCGTGGATGCTCCCGCGATCGTCGAGAGGGCGCTCGCGGCGTAGTGGCCGAGCCGTCCCCCAGCCGTGCGTCGCTGCCGGCCGGGTACGGGACGGCATCTTGCGCGCCGGGCGAGCGGCTCCCCTGGTCGCGGGTGGAGGAATGGCTCATCGGCGCACGCAGCTACTGGATCTGCACCACGCGTCCAGACGGGCGGCCGCACGCCAAGCCGGTGTGGGCGGTCTGGATCGACGGCGCACTGCTGTTCTCCACCTCGCCGGCGAGCGTCACGTGGCGCAACGTCGAGGCGGGGTCGCCGATCGCGGTCCATCTCGACAGCGGCGACCAGGTCGTGATCTTCGAGGGGTCGCCCGAGCCGCTCAGCGACCAATCGCTGCTCGAGCGATTCGTCGATGCTTACGAGCGCAAGTACCGCTGGCGCATGAAGGTCGACGATCCCGACACCCCGGTGTTCCTGCTCCGCCCGCAGTCCGTTCTCGCATGGGACGCCGGCGACTCGTTCGTGGAGACCGCCACCCGCTGGACGCTCGCGTGAGCCGTGCCGAAGAGCTGGCCACGACGCCCGCCGAGCGCGCCTGCCTCGACGCGCTGCGCGCGGTCAGCGGCGAGACCGACGGCCCCATGGAGCGCCACTGCGCGCGCCAGTACCTGATCGCCGAGCGGCTGGGCGACGACGCCGGGCTCGAGGTCGACCACGAGCTGCTGCTCTGCGCCGCGTTCCTCCACGACGCCGGCCTCTACCCCAGCGTTTCCACCGGGGACGCGTACGTGACCGACGGCCGGCGCCTCACCGAGCGCACGCTCGAGCCGTTCGGCTGGCCGCCTGAGCGCCTCGCGCGCTGCCTCGACGCGGTGGAGCAACACCACGCCGTGCGCTCGCGCTGGAGCTGGGGCACCGAGGTGGAGCTGATGCGGCGATCGGACCTGGTGGACGTGTCTAGCGGGTTGATCGCCTTCGGCCTGCACCGCTGGTGGCTGCGCCAGCTGTTCCGCACGGTGCCCCGCGACGGCTTCTATCAGTTCCTCGGCAAGGCGATCTGGCAGATGGCCCGCGAGCGGCCGGCCACCCTGCCGCGGATCTTCTCGCCGCCGACTCACCAATAGTCAGCCCCTCTTGACTTACGCGCGGGGGCGCGCTTAGGCTGGATTCAGGCGCCGGGAAGGAGAGATGTTCTCGATCGGCTTCGGGCGCGACGGTGAAATACAGACCGTCCCCACGCCCGCAGAGTGCGACGACAGCGGCATCGTCGACCGCGTACCGGCTGAGCCCCGCTACGCGGGCTCGCGTTGGGGCTATCGCGAATGGCGCCGCTTCCTGCTGTTCGGCCAGCGGCCGGCGCCGGTGCCGTCCTACCACGGCTTCGTCGAGCCGCCCGAGCAAGGCAAGGTCGGGATCGCGTGCTCAGGCGGCGGCATTCGCTCGGCGGCGTTCAGCCTCGGCGCGCTGCAGCGCCTCCAGCAGGACGGCGTCCTCCAGAAGAGCCACTACCTCGCCGGGGTGTCCGGCGGCTCCTACATCGCCGCTGCGTTCTGCATGCTCCGCAAGCGCCGGAGCGGGGACGAGCCGGCGGGCGACGGGGACGACTCCGATCCGCGCGTGGTGACCGACGCCCACCCGCCGTTCTTCCCCGGCTCGCCCGAGGAGCAATACCTGCGCAACCGCAGCTCGTACATGGCGCCGGGGCTGCTGGGCAAGCTCAACCTCGCCTACCGGCTGATCCTCGGCATGACCATCAACCTCGGCTTCATCGCGCTCGCGGTGGTCACTCTCGCGATCGCCATGGCGATGATCTATGGCGGCCTATATCCGGAGCTGACCAAGCACCTGGACTCGAACGGCACGTGCGGCGGGCACAGCTGCAACTTCGCGCCGCTGCCGCAAGACGCGTCGATCTGGATCCCGATCGCGGCGGTGGGCGCGTGCGGCCTGATGCTGGGCCTGGTCTCGATCCTCTTCTACCGGATGCGCCCGTGGCTCGGCGACCTGACCGAGACCTGGTCGAAGCGGCTGCTCTTGGCGGCAGCCGCGGGTGGTGTCGTGTTCATCGGAATCCCCACGCTGCTCGCGCTGGTGCGCGAGCTCGGCGTGAACCACGACGCGCTCAACCCCGCCGCCACCGAGACCCCGGCCGCGCCCACCGCGGCGATCACCGCCGGCGGGATCGCGACCGCGGGAACCGCCGTGCTCGCAGAGCTGCGTGCGGAGTGGGTGCGCGTGCAGAAGCTCGCGAAGAAGGGCAAGGCGGCCGCGAAGTGGTACCAGGGGCTCGGTGTGAAGGTGCGCCGCCTGTTCGCCTATGCGGTGGCGGCGGTGATCGGGCCCGCGCTGCTCCTATTCCTGATGCTGATGGCGATGTCCACGACGCTGAACATCGTCCACCCGTACGTGCGCTGGATCGTGCTCGGCGTGGCCGTTGCGATCTTCACGGTGGTCTACGCCAGAGCGGATCTCAACACGTGGTCGCTCCACCCGTTCTACCGGCGGCGCCTGTGCAGCGCGTTTGCCCTCAAGCGCGTGAGTCGGCCGGAAGGCACGCCGCCGATCGCCGAGGACGATGCCGGGATCGCTGTCGAGCGCGACTACCACCGGCTGGTCTGCCTCTCGAAGACGAAGATCGACCCGGGTCCGAACGGCAAGCGGGAGTGGCCCACGCTGCTCGTCTGCGCGGCTGCCAACGTCTCGGACGACGCCGCCACGCCGCCCGGTCGCGCCGTGACGAGCTTCACCTTCAGCCCCAGGGCGCTGGGCGGCGCGCTGGTGGGAGCGGTCAAGACCGAGGAGCTCGAGAGCGGCCTCGACACGCGCCGCCTCTCGTACTTCACGCTGCCGGCCGCCGTCGCCATGTCGGGCGCCGCGATCTCGCCGTCGATGGGCAAGATGACCAAGCGCCCGCTCACGTTCCTGCTCGCCCTGGCCAACGTGCGGCTCGGCGTGTGGGTACCGAACCCGCGGCGGCTGCAGGAGTTCGGGGGCAGGTTCTTCCCCCGCCCGCGGCCTTTCTACCTCTTGCGCGAGCTGTTCGGCAGTAGCCCCATCAATGCGCCGTTCCTCTATGTCACTGACGGCGGCCACTACGAGAACCTCGGCATCGTCGAGCTACTGCGCCGCGGCTGCACCCAGATCTACGCGTTCGACGCGAGCAACGACGTGCGCTGCGAGACCCTCGGAGACGCGATCTCGCTGGCGCGTAGCGAGCTCGGGGTCCAGATCGACATCGCCTGCGACAACGTGATCCCGGACGGGAAGTCCAAACTCGCGGCGAGCGACTGCGTGACGGGCGACATCCGGTTCCCGGGCCATAGCGCCCCGGCCGGGAAGCTCTACTACGCGCGGCCAGTAATGACCTCGAAGGCGCCGAGCGACGTGAAGGCCTACCACGAGAAGGACAAGCGCTTCCCGCACGACCCGACGGGCGATCAGCTCTACACCGACCAGCGCTTCGAGGCCTACCGCGCGCTGGGCGCGCTGGCCGGACAGCACGCGCTCGAGGCGCGGGCCGTCCCGACCGCGGGGACGGGCGCCGAGCCCGTCACCGCCTAGCCTTCCGCCCTAGGGCGTCCCCTCTCCCTGCTCGACCCCGTGCGACGATGCTCGGCGTGGACTTCATCGTCATCGGGATAGGGCTCGGCTTCGTCCTTGCGGCGCAGGTCGGCCCCGTGACCCTCCTCATCGTGCGCTCAGTGCTCCGCAGCGGCCGCACGGTGGCGGTGGGCCTGGCGATGGCCGGCGCAGTGGTGCTCATCGACCTGCTCTATGCCTCGCTAGGGCTCGCGGGCGTCGGCCGCCTCATCCAGGCCGACGCGCTGCGCCTTGCACTTGGCCTCGTCAGCGCGGCGCTGCTTGTCGCGATCGGGGCGCGGACGCTGGTCCGCGGCCTGCGCGCCCGCGGCGGCTTGGAGGCGGAGTTCGAGGTCGCCACGCCACGCCAGGCGTTCGCCACCGCCGCGGCGGCCACGGTCCTCAATCCGCTGACGATCGCCCTCTGGACGGTGTCGTTTCCGGCCACCGCGCCCGATGCCGCGGCCACCTCGGCGGACGGCGCGCTCACCCTGCTCGTCGGTGTCAGCCTGGGCACGGTGACCTGGTACTGCGGCTTCGCCGCCATGGTGGCTCTCGCCAAGGAGCGCGTCGGCCCCAGGCTCTTGGCGCTGACCGACGTCCTGATCGGCTCAGGGCTCGTGGTGTTCGGCGGGTTGCTGGGCTATCGGACGCTCGAGCACGAGCGCTGCTAGGCCTTGTGTCCATCCCGTTAAGGCGGGTCTAGGCGTACCTCAACGGGGGTATATACGCCTCCGCCATGCTGGGACACGGACGACTTCGGGCAGGGGTACTCGCTGTCGTGTTGCTGCTCGCGCTCGGGGCGGTGGCCATGGCGGCCGGCGCCGGTGACGGACCCACCGGCTACGCCGCGAAGGGCGGCTCGTATGTCGGCGTGCGCCCGACGGGCGTCGGCCTTCCGCAGACCGGGGCGAGCGGCACGGTGGGCGCGGGCGAGCTGATCAAGTCGCTGCGCGACTACCACGACTCCGGCCAGTACGACCGCGACCTCGTGACGGTGGACAACGCTGCGCGCAGCTACCTCGACTACCGGCTCTCCTGCTGGCCGAAGAAGTCCAGGCTGCGTCCGGCAATCGTCCTGGACATCGACGAGACCTCGCTGTCGAACTACCAGGGACTGTCCGCGACGGGCTTCACCGAGGTGGGGAACGTCATCAATCCGGTAACCGCGACGGGCACCGCGATCCAGCCCACCCTGGCGCTCTATCAGCGGGCCCGCTCAAAGAAAGTCGCAGTGTTCTTCGTCACCGGCCGGCCACCGCAGATCGCGGGGGTCACGGCGCTCAACCTCGTGGACCAGGGCTACGACAAAGGCTGGGACGGGCTCTTCACCAAGCCAACCGACGCCGGCACGGAGGCGTTCAAGTCCTCCACCCGCGCAGGCATCGAGAAGCAGGGCTACGACATCGTCGCGAACGTCGGCGACCAGGAGTCGGACCTCGACGGCGGTCACGCCGACCGCGGCTTCAAGCTGCCCAACCCGTTCTATTTCATCTCCGACTGACGGGCCGGGGTCATTACGATCCCGGCCAGTGGAGAAGCTGGAGACCCTCACCTACGACGTCACCGGCGCGATCGCGCGCATCACGCTCAACCGGCCCGAGCGGGGAAACGGGATCACGCTCGCCATGCCGCGCGAGCTGGCTGAGTGCGTGGAGCGGGCGGACCTCGATCCGGCCGTGCACGTGATCGCCCTCGCGGGCAACGGCAAGG
The DNA here is from genome assembly GCA_046727635.1 of Actinomycetota bacterium. GTDB lineage: Bacteria > Actinomycetota > Thermoleophilia > Solirubrobacterales > Thermoleophilaceae > JAICJR01. Next base: position 13,327 of record JBKPDA010000065.1, read on the forward strand.
GCTTCTGCGGCGGCTACGACCTCGTCGAGAGCGCCGAGGCCACGTTGCCGAACCACGACCCGTCCCAGCCCTGGGACCCGATGATCGACTACTCGATGATGAGCCGCAACGTCCGCGGCTTCATGAGCCTGTTCCACGCGAACAAGCCGGTGGTGTGCAAGGTGCACGGGTTCTGCGTGGCCGGCGGCACCGACATGGCGCTGTGCTCGGACCTGCTGGTGATCGAGGACAGCGCCCGGATCGGCTACCCGCCGGCTCGGGTCTGGGGAGTCCCGACCACGGCGATGTGGGCCCACCGGCTCGGCCCCCAACGCGCGAAGCGGCTGCTGTTCACCGGAGACCTGATCACGGGCAGCCAGGCGCTCGACTGGGGCCTTGCGATCGAGGCGCCGCCGCCCGCTGAGCTCGACAAGCGCTTCGAGGCGCTCGTCGACCGGATCGCGCTCCTGCCCGTGAACCAGCTCGTGATGATGAAGCTGCTGGTGAACCAGTCGCTGCTTCAGCAGGGCGTGCAGGCCACCCAAGTGCTCGGCACGCTGCTGGACGGAAGCGCGCGGCACACGCCAGAGGGCTACGCCTTCCAACGACTAGCCGCCGGCGAGGGCTTCAAGGCGGCCGTGAGAGAACGTGACCAGCCCTTCGAAACCGGGGGTTGACGATGTGGTCACCGTGCTACGCTCGGGGAGATCGCAGTGCACGGAGGCCCGTTGACGGCGCCCGGATGCTGTGAAGTTCTCGCTTCAGCGCGGGGGGCAGGAGGAGCGGATCGGCGACCGACCGTCAAGCGGCAGTTGAGACCGCGCTAGTTGCCGACCCAAAACCCAACACACAACAGCACGGGGCGGGAAGAGCGGATGGACCCGCTTTCGTGCGTTCGCGCGGCGCTGGGCCGCCTGCGCGGCGTCTCGTCCGTGGCTGAGCTCCTCAACCGCGCTACCACCGAGCTGTGCCGCAGCTGCGGCTTCGACCGGGCGGTGCTGTTCCGCGTCACCGACGGCGAGATGGTGGCCGAGGCCGCGTACTTCGAGGGCGACCCGCAGTGGGCGAAGGACTTCGTCGAGCTCGGCCGCCTGGTACGCCCCCAGCTCAACGAGCTCTTGATCGAGACGGAGATGATCACCCACCACCGGCCGGTGCTGGTAGCGGATCCCATCAACGACCCACGCTCCTTCAAACCGCTGGTGGAGGCGGCCAAGACGAGGTCTTATGTCGCCGCCCCGATCATGCCGAACGGCAACGTGATCGGAATGCTGCACGCCGACCGCTACATGTCGGGCAAGCACGTGGACGAGCTCGACCTGGAGACCATCTGGACCTTCGCCGAGGGCTTCGGCTACGCCGTGGAGCGCACGCTGCTGATGGAGCGGCTGGAAGCCGAGACCGCGCACATCAAGGAGATGGCCGACAGCGCCACGGCCCTGATCGAGGAGCTTCGCAGCAGCGAGCTGGTGCTCGCACCTGTTCAGCGGTCCGCGAGCGGGCCCAACGGCGCGATCAACGGGGAGCGCTTCGTTCCACGCTTCGAGCGCGTGGGCGCCCAGGAGCTCGACCGGCTGCTCACGCGTCGCGAGCTCGAGGTGCTCGAGCTGATGGCCAGCGGTGCCAGCAACGCCGAGATCGCGGCGCGGCTGGCGATCGCCGTCGGCACCGTGAAGTCACACGTGAAGCACATCCTGCGCAAGCTGCGCGCGGCCAACCGCGCCGAGGCGGTGTCGCGCTACTTCCGCCTGGCCGTGCAGGGCTAGTCGGAGCCAGCGCCGGCGATCTTCAGAAACGCCTCGTGGCGCCGGATGTCGCGCTCGTAGCGACGCGCCTCTTCACTGCCCGCCTCGGCCTGCTCCCGCCCCTCGCGTGCCTCCTGAAGGCGCGACTCGAGCGTGGAGCGATCGAGCGATCCGGGATCGACTGCGTCCTCGACAAGGAGCAGGGCTGAGTTGTCAACCACCTGCATGTACCCCTCGCCCTGCGCGAAGCGCACGATGTCCGACTCGGACTTGTAGAGGCGCAGCTCAGTTGGCTCCAGCATCGCCATCAGCGGCGCGTGGTTGGCGAGGATGCCGATGGAGCCCACACCGGTGCGCGTGGACACCATCTCCACCTCGTCGTCGAAGACCTTCCCCTCAGGGGTCAGGACCTCGACCGGGAACTTATTCCGCGCCAACTAGTCCCCCGACTCCGACTCCGGCTGTGCCTCGGCCTCGAGCTCCGACTCCGCTTCGGCCTGGGCCTCGGCGTCCTCCTCGGCCTCCTGCTTCGCCTCGGCCTGCGGCCGCCGGCCGCCCTGCTTCGCGTCCTCGAGCACCTGGTCGATCGAGCCCTTCATGTAGAAGGCGCGCTCGGGCAGCTCGTCGTGCTTGCCCTCGATCACCTCGGCGAACGAGCGCACGGTCTCCTCGATCGGCACGTACACGCCGCCGGTGCCGGTGAACGCCTCGGCCACGAAGAACGGCTGCGACAGGAAGCGCTCGATCTTGCGCGCGCGCGTGACCGTGAGCCTGTCCTCGTCGGAGAGCTCGTCGATGCCGAGGATGGCGATGATGTCCTGCAGCTCCCGGTAGCGCTGGAGGATCTCCTGCACCTGGGTGGCCACGCGGTAGTGCTCCTCGCCCACGATGTCCGGCTTGAGGATCGTGGAGGTGGAGTCGAGCGGGTCCACGGCCGGGTAGATGCCCTTCTCGGAGATCGACCGCGACAGCGTGGTGGTGGCGTTCAAGTGCGCGAACACCGATGCCGGCGCCGGGTCAGTCAGGTCGTCGGCCGGCACGTAGATCGCCTGGATCGACGTGACCGATCCCGTGCGCGTGGACGTGATCCGCTCCTGAAGCTCGCCCATCTCCGTCTCCAGCGTGGGCTGGTAGCCCACCTGCGACGGCATGCGGCCGAGCAGCGCCGACACCTCTGAGCCCGCCTGCACGAAGCGGAAGATGTTGTCGATGAAGAGGAGCACGTCCTGGCCCTCCTCACGGAAATACTCGGCCATCGTCAGCCCCGACAGGGCCACGCGCATACGGGCGCCGGGCGGCTCGTTCATCTGGCCGAACACGAGCATGGTCTTGTCGATCACGCCCGATTCCTTCATCTCGAGCCAGAGGTCGTTGCCCTCGCGCGAGCGCTCGCCCACGCCGCAGAACGCCGACAGGCCGCCGTGCTCCTGGCCGATGTTGTGGATCAGCTCCTGGATCAGCACGGTCTTGCCCACGCCGGCGCCGCCGAACAGGCCCACCTTGCCGCCACGCGCGTACGGCGCCAGCAGGTCGATCACCTTGATGCCCGTCTCGAAGATCTCGCGTGTAGGCGTGAGGTTCTCCACGCTCGGCGCGGGACGGTGGATCGGCCAGCGCTCCTCGGTCACCACAGGGTCGCCCTCGTCGATCGGCTCGCCGAGCAGGTTGAAGATGCGGCCGAGCGTGCCGCGGCCCACGGGGACCGTGATCGGGCCGTCGAGGTCGCGTACCTCGGTGCCGCGCGAGATGCCGTCGGTGGCGTCCATCGCCACCGCGCGCACGCGGTCGTCACCGAGGTGCTGCTGCACCTCGCAGATCAGCTTGCGCGTCTCGCCATCCCCATCGCCCTTCATGTCGATCTCCAGGGCGTTGTAGATCTCCGGCAGCTGGTCCGGGAACACCGCCTCGATCACCACGCCGGCGACCTCCTCGACGCGTCCGACGTTTCCACGGCCGGCGGCGTCCCGCGCCACTGGGGTCTGGCGTTCCTGGGTCTCGGTGCTGCCTGTACTCGCTTCCACTCGTTAGCTCCTGTTCAGCGGAGCCCCTCGGCTCCGGCGACGACTTCCAAGATCTCTTGGGTGATCTCCGCCTGACGCTGGCGGTTCATCTCGAGCGTGTACTGCTCGATCAGCTCGGACGCGTTGTCCGAGGCGCTGCGCATGGCGGTCATACGGGCTCCGTGCTCCGAGGCTGTCGACTCGAGCAGGGCCCTGTAGATCGAAATCTCCACGTAGTCCGGCACCAACCGCGCGAGGATGTCCTCGGGGTCTGGCTCGTAGATCCAGAGTGCGCGCCGGTGAGCGGACTCCTCGGCGTGCTGCTCCTCCTCTTCGGCCTCGTCCTCGCCGAGGATGTCGGCCTGCTGGAGGGGCAGCAGCGTCTCGTGGCTCACCGTCTGCGTCATCGGCGAGACGTAGTGGTTGTAGATGATCTCCACGCGGTCGAGCTCACCGTCGACGTAGGCGGCCGTGAGGTCGTGCGCGATGCCGCGGGCGTCGGCGTAGGCGGGCCGGTCCGTGAAGCCGGTGTACGAGGCCGCCAGCTCGTAGCCGCGGAACTGCAGCGAGGACACTCCGCGGCGGCCGGTGGCGTACCACTTGACCGTCTTGCTCTCGGTCTCGACTTCGCGCATCCGCGCGATGCCCGCGCGGTTGATCTGCGAGTTGAACGCGCCCGCCAGGCCGCGGTCGCTCGTGACGAGCAGCAGGCCGATGTTGGTCACCTGCTCGTGCTCCAGCAGCACCGGCAGGTGCGGGATCCGCTCCGCCGCCTCGGAGGCCCGGCGCGTCATCTTGCGGATGCCGTCGGCGTATGGGCGCAGCTGCTCGATGCGTTGCTCCGCACGCCGTAGGCGCGCGGCACTCACCATCTCCATGGCGCGAGTGATCTTTTGGATGTTCTTTACAGAACCGATCCTGTTTTTGATGTCTTTTTGGCTGGCCATTGCGGGTGCTCGGTGCTCGGTGCTCGGAGGCCTTAGGCCTCAGGCCGCTGCTCCTTCTTCGATCGGCTGGCCCTCTTCGTCGAAGTCCGGACCGAAGTCCTCGATCGCGGTGGCGATCGCGTCGCCCAGCGCCTGCTCGATGTCGTCGTCCCACTCGCCGTTCGCGATCTTCTGCATCACGTCGTCGGCGGTGGCGTGCAGGGTGGCCAGCATCACCTCGTGGAACTCGTCGATGCGCTCGGTCTTGATGCGGTCGAGGTAGCCGCCCGTGCCTGAGTACACCGCAGCCACCTCGTCCTCGACCGACCACGGCTTCAGCTCGTCCTGGTTCAGCGCCTCCACGAGGCGCTCGCCGCGGCCGAGCGCGGCCTGGGTCTCAGCGTCGAGGTCGGAGCCGAACTGAGCGAACGCCTCGAGGTCGCGGTACTGAGAGAGCTCGAGGCGAAGCTTGCCGGCCACGCGCTTCATCGGCTTCGTCTGGGCGTTGCCGCCCACGCGCGACACCGAGATGCCCACGTTGATCGCAGGGCGCACGCCCGAGCGGAACAGGTCGCCCTCGAGGTAGATCTGTCCGTCGGTGATCGAGATGACGTTCGTGGGGATGTAGGCGGACACGTCGCCCGCCTGCGTCTCGATCACGGGCAGCGCCGTGAGCGAGCCGCCGCCCAGCTCGTCGCTCAGCTTCACCGCGCGCTCGAGCAGCCGCGAGTGGAGGTAGAACACGTCGCCGGGGTAGGCCTCGCGGCCCGGCGGGCGGCGCAGCAGCAGCGACATCTGGCGGTACGCGTAGGCGTGCTTGGTCAGGTCGTCGTACACGCATAGCGCGTGCTTGCCCTGGTAGAGGAAGTACTCACCCATCGCGCAGCCCGCATACGGCGCCATGTACTTGATCGGGGCGGCCTCGTCGGCAGGGGCGGCGACGATGATCGTGTTCTCGAGTGCGCCGTTGTCCTCGAGCACCTGCGCTGCCTCCACGACCTTGGACATCTTCTGGCCGACGGCCACGTAGACGCAGTGGAGGTCCTTGTCCTTGTTGTTGATGATCGTGTCGATCGCGATGGCGGTCTTGCCCGTCTGGCGGTCGCCGATGATCAGCTCGCGCTGGCCGCGGCCGATCGGGATCATCGCGTCGATGGCCTTGATGCCGGTCTGCATCGGCTCGCTCACCGGCTGGCGCGACACCACGCCCGGCGCCTTGAACTCGGCCGGCCGGGTCTCGCTCGTGTGCACCTCGCCCTTGCCGTCGAGCGGGTTGCCGAGCGGGTCGACGATGCGGCCGAGCAGGCCCTCGCCCACCGGGATCTCGAGCAGGCGGCCGGTGCGCTTCACCGTGTCGCCCTCCTCGATCTTGTCCCACTCGCCGAAGAGCACGACGCCGACGTTGTCGGACTCGAGGTTGAGCGCCAGACCGGTGACGCCGTGGGGCAGCTCGAGCAGCTCGAGCGACATGCAGTTGTCGAGGCCGTGGACGCGGGAGATGCCGTCGGCGATCGAGAGGACCGTGCCGACCTCGGAGAGGTCAGCCTCGCCCTCGTCGAGGCCCTCGATCCGGCTCTTGAGGATGCTGGTGATCTCGTCGGGCTTGATCTGCATGTGTCGAACAGTTGCCTTTCTTTGCGTTACGCGGCGCTTGCCACCGAGCGCCTGAATCGTTCGAGCCTGTTGCGCACGCTCGCGTCCAAAACCTTGTTGCCAACGCGGATCACGATGCCCCCGATCAGATCGGGATCCACCGACGCGGTGAGCTGCACCCGCTGGCCCGTCTGCTCCTCGATCTTCCTGCCGATGCCCTTCACGGTCTCCTCGTCGAGATCCACCGCGCTCGTCACCGAGACCTCCAGCAGGCGCTGCTCCTTCGCCCAGAGCGCGTCGAACTCGCGCCTGATCCGGAACAGCACCGGCAGCCGGTGCTTCTCGGCGAGCAACTGGAGGAAGCGCACGAAGTACTCGTTGCCTCCCTCTATCACCTTAGTCACACCGTCCTTCTTCTCCCCCGACGAGAAGTAGGGCGAGAAGAAGAAGACCTGCAGCTGCCGGTTCTCCGCGAGCACATCGGCGAACTGGCCGAGCTCCTCGTGGATCTCGTCGAGCTGATCGTGCTCCTTGGCGACCTGGAACAGCGAGCGGGCGTAGACCTCGGCGATCTCTTCCATCGGCTAGTTCTCGCTTGCCCCGTTACCCGCGGCGGCGCCCTCCGGAGCCAGCTGCGAGAAGTCGATCTCGGCGAGCGCCTCCTGGACGAGCCGCTTCTGGTCCTCGGTGTCGAGCGACTTGCGGGCGAGCTTCTCGGTGGCCAGCACCGTGAGGTTCGCCACCTCCTTGCGGATGTCCTCGAGTGCCCGGCGCGTCTCCTGCTCGATGTCGCGGCGCGTGCGCTCCATGAGCTCCTCGCGCTCCTGCTTGGCCTCGGCGATCGTCTCGTGCTCCACGCGCTCGGCGGCCTTGCGCGAGCGCGCCACGATCTCCTCGGCCTGCTCACGGGCCTCACGCAGGCGCTCGCGGTACTCCTGGAGCAGCTGGTCGGCCTCTTGGCGAGTGCGCTCGGCGGCCTCGATCGACTCGTCGATCGCCTTGCGCCGCTTGTCGAGCGCCTCGCCGATGCGCGGAAACGCCAAGCGCTGGAGCAGGTACAGCGCGAGGCCGAACGAGATCAGCGTCCAGATCATCAGCCCCACGTTCGGGGTGACGAGGAAGTTGCCGCCGCTGTCGGCGGCCAGCACGATGTTCGCGCCCCCCGCCATTACTTCGAGAGGAAGAACGCGATCAGGCCGAACACGAAGGCATAGAAGATGATCGCCTCGGTGAGCGCGAACCCGAGCCACTGGATGCTCGTGATCTCATCACGCATCTCTGGCTGGCGGGTGACCGACTCGATCACCTTGCCGAAGATGTAGCCGACACCGATGCCGGGGCCGATCGTGCCGAGACCGGCGCCGACGCCGAGCGCGATCGCCTTGCCGGCCTTGCGGCCATAGGCCTCGGGATCAGCCGCCGCGGCCAGCGATACCACGTGATTGAGAACGCCTACGTCCACGATTCCTCCTTTGGTTAGTGCCCTCCCTCGGCGGTCGCGGTGCCGAGGTAGATGGCGGTCAGGGTGGCGAAGATGAATGCCTGCAGCGTCGCGATCAGCACGACCTCGAACAGGAAGAAGGCGATCGCGACTGGCAGGGTGAAGATTCCCAGCGCGGCGAGGCCGAGCAGCACGACCAGCCCGCCGCCCATGAAC
>JBKPDA010000066.1:0-9038 GCA_046727635.1 Actinomycetota bacterium
GTCGAACTCGATGGCGGTGACCACGCCGAAGCTGCCGCCGCCGCCGCGGACGGCCCAGAACAGCTCGGCCTCGGTCTCATGGTCCGCGCGCACGAAGCGGCCGCTTGCGGTAACGAGCTCGATCGCCGTGACGCTGCCCGATGCCAGGCCGTGGCTCCGCGCCAGCCAGCCGATGCCGCCACCGAGGCTGTAGCCCACCACGCCCACGTTCGGCGAGGAGCCGTGGAGCGCAACGAGGCCATGCTCGGCGGCCGGCTCGATCACGTCGGTCCAGATAGCGCCTGCCTCGGCGCGGGCGCTGCGGCTCTCCACATCGATGTCCACGCGGCGCATGCGGCTGGTCTTCACCAGCACCGTGCTGGCGAGGGACTCCAGCGGCATCGCGGCGTGGCCGGTGCCCTGGGCGGCCACACGCAGTCCGTTCGCACGGGCGTAGTTCACGATCTCCACCACGTCGCGGGCCGACTCGGGAAGCGCGATCAGCGCCGGGTTCTGGTCGGCGGCGAGGTTCCATGCCTGGCGCTCGATGTCCCAGGTCTCGTCGCCGGGGAGCACGAGGTCGCCGGCAATCCGTGCGCGCAGCGTCTCTACGCCGCCGAGCTGAAGCTCGATGGTGGGGATGTTCATGGCGTTCTCCTGTGTCGGTGAGGCGGTCATTGCGATCGCAACTACTTTCGCCTCCGGGGAGCCGCGATCCAGTACGGGCTGCCAGCGAACGCGACGTGCGGTTTGCCGCCCCGTGCGGCGGGTTAACCCGCTGGCTATCGTGGGAGGCCGCCGACCAAGGAGCAGCCATGGAGCTCGAAGGCATCCACCACGTCACCGCGATCACGGGCGATGCCCCCGCCAACGTCGACTTCTACACGCGCGTCATGGGGCTGCGCTTGGTGAAGAAAACCGTCAACCAGGACGACCCCACCGTCTACCACCTCTTCTATGCCGACGAGAAGGGCTCCGCGGGCTCGGACCTCACCTTCTTCGAGTATCCCGGCGCGATGCGCGGCCGTGCGGGCGCGGGCATGGTGCATCGGGTGGCATACCGCGTGGCCTCCGGCGACGCGCTCGACTTCTGGGAGCAGCGTCTGGGCGGCGAGGGCATCGACGTGTCGCGCGCGGACGACTCGATCGTGTTCGCCGATCCAGAGGGTCTGGGGCTGGAGCTGGTCGTGGCCGACACGAGCGACGAGCCGCTGATCGCCGACCACCCGGAGATCCCCGCGGAGCTTGCGCTTCAGGGCTTCGACCATGTGCACGCGTACACCACCGACCCGGAGCGCAGCCGCTATCTGGTCGAGCAGACGCTGAACTTCACGCGGCTGGACGACGTGACGTTCGAGGCTCGCGGAGAGCAGCGCGGCGGCATCTACCACTACGAGCCCTCCAGCGAGCGCGGCTTGCAGGGCGCGGGCACGGTGCATCACGTCGCGTGGGCTTCGCCGATGGATGAGCACGAGGCGTGGCGCCAGCGCGTGGCGGAGGCCGGCGCCCACCCCACGCCGGTGATCGACCGCTTCTACTTCCGCTCGATCTACTTCCGCGAGCCGAGCGGCGTGCTGTTCGAGATCGCCACGCTCGGCCCGGGCTTCGCCACCGACGAGCCGGCCGAGCACCTGGGCGAGCGGCTGTCGCTGCCGCCGGCGTTCGAGCACCTGCGCGACCGCATCGAGGAGTCGGTCACACCGTTGCCGAATCCGCGCGAGGGCTGGCCGGCGAAGACGGGCTGAGCCGCTTCTCGAACCAGTAGGCGGCCACCGGGTTGTCGTTGTAGTCGGGGATCGCCCGGTAGCCGGTGGACTCGAAGAGCCTGACCGCCGCCGGCTGCTCGGAGCCGGTGTCGAGCCGGGCGATCGTGTAACCGGCTTCGCGTGCCGCCGCCTCGAGCGCCTCGAGCATCGTGCGCGACAGGCCCTTACCGCGCGCCTCGGGCTCCACGTAGATGCGCTTCACCTCGACGGCCTCCTGGTCGAGCCTCTTGTAGCCGCCGCAGGCAACCGGTCGCCCGTCGATGTAGGCGATGAGGAAGTTCCCGCCCGGCGGCCGGAAGTCCGCGGGCCCGGCGCTCGGCCCGACCGACGGCGTCCAGCCCGGGTAGAGGCTCGCGATCTCCGCCGCGAACCCGGCCAGCAGAGTCGTGGCCGCGGCGCCGTCTGAGGGCTCGCCCCTGATCTCGACGCTGGCGCGTTCGCGCATCGAGGTCTAAGGTAGCGCCAGCGACGACGCGAGCCCGAGTCGGCGCCGCGCGTCCCGGACGCGCGGAGCTTCTCCGGGGCTACCCCGGGGGAAGGTTTGTCACCTAGGCATCGCATCACGTGCGCGCTGCGGCGCTTCAACGCCGTTCGGCGCACGCACGACAGGAGCAGTCGGGCCGGTCGTCGCGCTCGCTGATGGCCGGCTGGCGGAACATCGCGGGGGCGCTCGCGTCCGCGTTCCTAGCCGGCATGTGGGAGCTCGAGGAGCTCGTGGCGCGCGCCGAGCAGTCGCTCGAGCCCTCGCCCGGCTGGCTGCGCACGCTTGCGAGCGACGTGCTGTGGGCCTACCGCGACCTCCCCACCGACCGCCCGCGCGAGCTGGATCGCTTCATCGAGCTGCGCCTGCGCCGCCTCCCGGTGGAGGCTCGGGCCCGGCCGCCGCGCGTGCGCAAGTGGCTGCTGTTCGAGCAGGAGATGGCGCCGATGCGCTGGGAGGTGCCGGCACTCGGGTCGAGCGGCGAGCTGGCGGAGTTCCTTGGCCTGGAGGCGGGCGAGCTCGAATGGCTGGCGGACGCGCGCGGGCTCGAGCGCACGGTGAGCTCCGAGCGGCTGCGCAACTACCGCTACGCCTGGCTGCCGCGACCGGGCGGGCCGCCGCGGCTGATCGAGCAGCCGAAGGCGCGCCTGAAGGCAGTGCAGCGCCGGCTGCTGCACGAGCTGCTCGACGCGATCCCCGCCCACGACGCGGCGCACGGCTTCCGGCGCGGCTATTCGGCGCGCACCGCCGCCGGGCACCACACCGGCCGCCGCGTGGTGCTGCGCCTCGACCTCGAGGACTTCTTCGCCTCGGTGCAGGCCGGCCGCGTGTACGGGATCTTCCGGGTGGCCGGCTATCCGGAGACCGTGGCGCACGCGCTCACAGGGCTGTGCACGAACGTTTCCTCTCGCGAAGCCTGCGAAGGGGTCTCCCTCCCGCATCGCCTGAGCGGCCTGCTGCGGACCCCCCACCTTCCGCAGGGCGCGCCGACGTCGCCGGCGCTCGCGAACCTGTGTGCCTACCGGCTCGATTGTCGGCTCTCCGGCCTGGCGGCGAAGGTCGGCGCGACCTACACGCGATATGCCGACGATCTGACCTTCTCAGGTGCCGGACTGCCCGCGGTAGGACGTATCGTCGCCGAGATCGCCCGCGAGGAGGGCTTTCATCTCAACGAGCGCAAGACCCGCGCGATGCCGCGCTCCGCGCGTCAGCGGGTGTGCGGCGTGGTGGTGAACGAGCGCATGAACGTGAGCCGGCGCGAGTACGACGTACTCAAGGCGATCCTGCACAACGCCGCCCGGCACGGCCCCGAGTCGCAGAACCGTGCCGGGGTTCGAGACTTCGGCGCGCACCTGTTGGGGCGCATCTCGTGGGTGGAGTCTTTGAATCCCACGCGCGGCGCCAAGCTGCGTCGCGCGTTCGCGGAGATCGACTGGGGCTAGGCGGCCGTCTGCGCAGCCTCGGCCCGCTGAGCCGCGCGCACGATCTCCTGGATCTCGTCGGGCGCCTTGGCTGGCGAACCGGCGTCGAACGGCGGCTGCGGGTCGTACTCGATGCCGAGCTGAATGGCCTGCGCGATCGCATCGCCGCCGATCCGCGACGCCAGCACGAGCGCCATGTCGATGCCTGCCGACACGCCGGCGGCGGTGATCACCTTGCCCTGCTGCACCACGCGCCGGCTCACTGGAGTGGCGCCGTACTGCCTCAGCGTCTCGAGCTCGAGCCAGTAGGTGGTGGCCTCGAGACCGTCCAGGATGCCGGCGGCCGCGAGCAGGAGCGCACCGGTACAGACCGACGTGGTCCACTGCGACGTCTCGTGCGCCGCGCGCACCCACGCGAGCATCTCAGGGTCGCTCATCAGCGCGCGGGTGCCGTAGCCGCCGCCGATCAATACGACATCCGGATCAGGCAGGTCGCCGAGCGCGGCGTCCGCGTGTACCGAGAGCATGTCCGTGTCCGTGCGCTTGGGCCCGGGCTCCGACGCGATGAACGTCACGGTCGCGCCAGGAAGGCGGGAGAGCACCTCGTAAGGGCCGATCACGTCGAGCGCGGTCATCCGATCGAACACGGGTATGGCGATCCTCATCAGGCAGCCCTCTCTATCTCGCCGCCGCCCGCCGGACGGAAGCGGTCGCGGTAGTGGCCGGGGCTCACGCCCAGCCTCCTTCTGAACGAGCGGCGCATCGTCTCGACGGTGCCAAAGCCGCAGCGCCTCGCGATTTCGTCAACGGACGCCTGGCTGGTCTCGAGCAGAGCTCGCGCGCGCTCGACGCGCAGCGCCTCCACGTAGGTGGCCGGCGTCATGCCCACCTCGCGCTTGAACGCGCGGGCGAAGTTGCGAGGGCTCATGCAGGCGCGCTCGGCCAGCGCGGGCACCGACAGGTCCCCGTCCAGGTTGTCCGCCAGCCACGCCTGGAGCTCGCGCAGCGGCTCGCGCTCGGCCGGCTGGCTGGCCATCGCGGCGCTGAACTGCGACTGGCCGCCCGGGCGGCGCAGGAACAACACGAGCGCGCGGGCCACCATGCGCGCCACCTCCGGGCCGTGGTCGTCCTCCACAAGCGCAAGCGCCAGGTCGATGCCGGCTGTGACGCCGGCCGAGGTGAGCACGTTGCCGTCGCGGACGAAGATCGGCTCCGGGTCGACCGTCACCTGTGGGTGCTTGCGCTGGAGCGCGTCGCACGCTCCCCAGTGGGTGGTCGCGCGGCGGCCATCGAGAAGACCGGCGCGGGCCAGCAAGAAAGCCCCGGTGCACACCGACGCTATGCGGCGCGAGCGAGGCGCGGCCGCCCGCAGCCAGGCAATGAGCGCACCGTCTTCTGCGGCCTGCTTTGTGGCGTCGCCGCCGGCCACGATCAGCGTGTCGATCGGGCCGATGCAATTCGCCAGCGTGGAGTGCGGCTCGAGCCGGATGCCGCTCGAGGTGACGATCGAAGGCTCCGCCGCCACGAGCTCGATCGAGTAAGACGCCTTGCTGAAGCGGTGGGCGACCGAGAACACCTCGCTGGGCCCGAACACGTCCAGCGCCTGGACCTCGGGAAACGCCACCACCACGATGCGCCGGGTCTTCATGCGGGCCATGATCGCGCGCTAGGCGGTTGGCCGCAAGGACAATGTGCGGACGATTTCTGCCATCCGCGGAGTGCGGAGTGCGGAAGTGCGGAAGTGCGGGGCTTCGCCCTTAAGCCCGCGGCAAACTGAAGCGCACCCGCGTCCCGGCGTCCGCTTCGGCCAGCCAGATCCGGCCCCCGTGCGCCTCCACGATCGCGCGTGCGATCGAGAGGCCGAGACCCGCGCTCCCGTTCGTGCGCGCTTCGCGGCCGCGACCCTGGACGAAGGCGTCGAATACGCGCTCGCGGTCGTCCGGGTCGATGCCGGCGCCCGTGTCCGCCACCTCGATCTCCACCTCGCCGTCGCAGGGCTCGGCGCGCACGGTGATGCTTCCGTCGGCCGGCGTGTGGCGGATGGCGTTCTGGATCAGGTTGAACAGCACGCGCTGGATCTGCTCGGGATTCGCGCGCGCGTACGCGGGCGAGCCGCCTGTGTCGAGACGCACGGCCAGGCCGCTCGCGTCGGCGTGCGGGCGCATCGCGTCCACGGTCTCCTCGAGCAGCTCCGCGATCGCCACCTGCTCCATCGTCCAGCGGATCTCGCCTGCCTCGAGGCGCGACAGCTCGAACAGATCGTCGATCAGAGCGCTCAGCGCTCGCACATGGATGGCCAGCCGCGCGCTGTACTCCCGCAACGTGCGCTCGTCCACGATGTCGTCGTCGATCGCCTCCGCCAGCACTTGGATCGAGGCGAGCGGCGTGCGCAGGTCGTGCGACACGGACGCCAGCAGGCTTCGGCGCGCGCCGTCGGCCGCCCAGCGCATCGTCTCCTCCTCGTTGAGCTTCGCCACCATGCGCTCCACGTCGCGTCCTAGCTGCGCCAGCTCGTCGTCGCCGCTCGTGGGAATGCTGATGTCGCGCGAGCCCTCCCCCACGGCCGTGAGTCCGGCGCGCACGGCATCCACGTCGCCCATCACGCGGCGGCCGAGCACGAACGCCGCCCAGAGGCCGAGCAGCGAGCTGTACGCGACGGCGAGCACCGTGAACAGCACGTCCATGTGCGAGACGAGCATCAGCCAGGCGAACAGCGCCACCGCCGCGATCAGCTGGCCGACTATCAGCGCGGCCGAGAGCAGCACCTGGCGACGCAGGCTGCCCACCCGTTCCCGGTAGCGCATGAGCGCGTAGGTGGCCGCCACCGTGAGCAGGCCGAGCGGCGCCAGGATGGCCAGCGTCTCGCCCGCCGCCGTGTGGCCGTACACGGCGCCGGCCACACCCGCCGCCAGGGTCGCGGCCGCGGCCGCCAGCGCCAGCCCCCGGGCCATCACGGCTGGAACCTGTAGCCCACTCCCCACACCGTCTCGATGAAACGCGGCAGCGCGGGATCGGGCTCGATCTTGGAGCGCAGGCGCCGGATGTGCACCGTCACAGTGGAGGTGTCGGTGTAGAACGAGTACTGCCACACCTGGTCCATCAGTTGCTGGCGGGTGAACGCCTGGCCGGGGTGGCGGCAGAAGAACAGCAGCAGGTCGAACTCGCGCTGGGTGAGCTGCGCCTCCTCGCCGTCGACCGTCACGCGGCGCGCGCTCGGATCGATGGTCAGGCTGTCGAACTCGAGCGGCGGCTCCTGCACGGGCGAGGTGTCCACCCGTCGGAGGACGGCGTCGATGCGAGCCACCAGCTCGGCCGGCGAGAACGGCTTCACAACGTAGTCGTCGGCACCGAGGCGCAGGCCCACCACGCGGTCAGTCTCCTCGCCCTTGGCGGTGAGCAGGATGATGGCCGTGTGGTCGCGGTCTCGGTCGCGGATTCGGCGCATCACCTCCAGCCCCTCGATCCCGGGGAGCATGAGGTCGAGCACCACGAGGTCCGGCGCCTGCCGCTCCACCTGCTCCAGCGCCGAGTGCCCGTCGCGCGCCACCCGTGTCTCGTACCCGGCCCGGTCGAGATAGCGGCAGACCACCTCGCCGATCGTCGGCTCGTCGTCCACCACGAGGATGGATCCGCGCGCATGCCGGTTCATCAGGGCGATTCTGGCACCGGTGCGGTGAAAAAGGACCGTTTCGCCCCACTGTTCATCGTTCGTTCACCAGGGCGCCCATCCCGGTCGCGAACTCCTCCTCGGCCCGGAAGCCCAGTTCGGCCGCCGCCCGCTCACTGGAGGCGAAGACGTGGCGCACGTCGCCGAAGCGCCATTCGCCGGTGGTCACCGGACGAGGGGCACCTGGGCCGAACGAATCCGCCAGGGCGGCCGCCATCTCGGCAACGCTGCGCGGCATTCCGCTGGCCACGTTGAGCGCGCCCGCGTACTCCCCCGTCAGCGCCAGCACGTTGGCCCGGGCGACGTCACGCACGTGGACGAAGTCGCGCAGCTGGCGCCCATCCTCGAACACGCGCGGCGGCTCACCGCGAGCCAGCGCGCTCGTGAAGATGGCCGCCACGCCCGCGTAGGGCGTGTCGCGCGGCATCCGCGGGCCGTAGACGTTGTGGTAGCGCAGCGCCGTGACCGGCACCCCGGTCTCGCGGGCGAACGCGAAGCAGAGGTGCTCCTGGTGCACCTTCGTGGCCGCGTAGACGTTGGCCGGCCGAAGCGGAGCGTCCTCCCCCACGGCGAGCGGCTCGAGCCGACCGCCGCAGCGCGGGCAGAGCGGGTCGAAGCGTCCCGCCGCAAGGTCCTGCGGCGTGCGCGGCGGCGCCGGCAGCTCGCCGTGCTCGGCGCACGCATAGCGGCCCTCGCCGTACACCACCATGCTGCTGGCCAGCACCAGGCGTCCGTGGAAGCGGCGCGCGGCGAGCGCCTTCAGCAGCGTGGCGGTGCCGAGGTCGTTGTGCGACACGTAGTCAGTCACGTCGGACATGTCCACGCCCAGCCCGACCATCGCCGCCTGATGGCAGACCGCGGTCACGCCGTCGAGGCAGCGCTCGACCGTGGCGAAGTCGCGTACGTCGTCCCCCGCACGCGCGTCTAGCACGCGCACCTCAGGCCCATCCGCCAGCAGCGCGTCGACGATGTGCGAGCCGATGAAGCCGGCTCCTCCGGTCACCAGGATCACGGCTTCCGAAGCTACGTGGTTTCTCATTGCGTAATGGGAAATTCGCCTGGCCGGCCGTACGCTCGCCGCGATGCCAGAAGTGATCCTCCCGGTGCTCGACGAGGCCGAGGCGCTCCCGTGGGTGCTCGCCCGCATGCCGCGCGGCTTCCACCCGCTCGTGGTGGACAACGGCTCGCGGGACGGCTCGGGGCAGATCGCGACCGAGCTTGGCGCCAGGGTGATCGAGGAGCCCAGCCGGGGCTTCGGCGCCGCCTGCTGGGCAGGTCTCGCGGCGGCGTGCTCCGAGCTCGTCTGCTTCATGGACTGCGACGGCTCGCTAGACCCGAAGGACCTTCGGCGCCTGGCCGTCGCGGTGGCGAGCGGGAGCGCCGACCTCGCCCTCGGTGCCCGCACTCCTGAAGGCGGCGCGTGGCCGTGGCACGCGCGCCTGGCCAACCGCGCGCTTGCGGCGGAACTGCGCCGCCGCACCGGGCTGACGCTTACCGACCTTGGGCCGATGCGCGTGGCCCGGCGCGTGCCGCTGCTCGGGCTCGGCATCCGCGACCGCCGCTTCGGCTGGCCGCTCGAGATGGTGATGCGGGCGGCGGCCGCCGGCTGGACCGTTACCGAGCAGCCGGTGCCGTACCTCCGGCGCGCCGGAGGGCGGTCGAAGGTGACCGGTAGCGTGCGCGGCACCGCTCGGGCGCTGCGCGACATGGCCGCGGTGCTGACG
>JBKPDA010000067.1:0-18197 GCA_046727635.1 Actinomycetota bacterium
GCCGGTTCCATATGAAGCGCAGCTGTGGCAGGGTGACCCTCCAGACCGGTCGCAGCACGCGACGCCACAACGGGCGCAGCACCGCGGCGAGCGGACGCAGGACCGGCTTCTCGCCCTGGCGCTCGAGCCAGGCGGCCAGACGGGCGCGCTCCTCGGGATCGCGCAGCCGCTTGTGCGCGTACCAGATGCCCACCGCGACGCCCACCACCACGCCGAACACCAGCGTGGCCTGACCAACGCCCTTCGACACCTTCGAGAACGACCGGTACGACACGTAGCCGATCACGCACAGCCCCGGCCCCCAGATGCCCGTGCCAACGATGCTGTAGGGGATGAAGCGCCGGTAGCGCATGCCGGAGGAGCCCGCTATGAACGGAGCGATCGGCCGCACGAAGCCGATGAAGCGGCCCACCAGCACGGTGGCGCCGCCACGGCGGCGGAAGTGCTCGTCCACCTGCGCGAGCCGCTCCGGCGTGATCCGGAACTTGGGCCCGTGCGCGATCAAGAACCTGCGACCGAGGCGGCGGCCGAGCAGGAAGCTGAGCGAGTCGCCGGTGAGCGTGCACGCCCAGACGATGCCGATCAGCACGTAGATGTTGATCGTCCCCTGGCCGGCGATCACGCCGCCGAGCAGCACCGTGAACTCGCCCGGCGCGATCAGCCCGATGAACGCCCCGGTCTCGGCGAACGCCATGAATCCGACGAGCGCGTAGGTCCACTTGCCGAGCGCGTTGGCGAGGTGCTCGATGCCCTTCTGGATGTCCACATGCGCGAGCACGTGGCTGCCGTACACGGCGAGCCCTGCGGCTACGACGAGCGCAATCACGAAGCGCTCGCCGCCGAGCCGGCGCCGGCGCAGCAGTGCGCCGACGGCGATCAGCACGGCCAGGACGAGGGCGACGATGCGGCCTGGGCTCATGGGGTCGCGAGCCTCACGAGGCCCTGAGCCTAGTGGCGATCGCCCCCTCCAGGCCGGCGGCAGCGCGCGCGGCCTCGGCGGGGCCGGAGAAGACCCCGAACGCGGTCGGGCCCGAGCCGCTCAGGCCCGCGCCGAGCGCCCCCGCCCCGGTGAGCGCGTCGATCGCCGCCTGAAGCTCGGGCCGCAGCGACAGCGCAGCCGGTTGGAGGTCGTTCTCCAGCGCGACCGCGAGGTCCTCCAGCGAGCCGGCCGCCAGCCCGCGCAGGCGATCGGGCTCGAGAAGATCCCGCGTCGAGCCGATCCGGTCCGCCTCGCCGTAGACCTCGGCGGTGCTGAGGCCCTGCGGGTTGGGGAGCAGGACCAGCCCCATCTGCGGCAGCGAAACCGTCTCCACGTGCTCGCCCGCCCCGGTGACGAGCGCATGCGCGGGCTCCACCTGGCTCGGAACGTCCGCCCCTACGCCCGCGGCCAGCTCGCGCAACTCCGGCACGTCCAGCGGCCGCCCCGATAGGTCGTTGGCGGCGCGCAGCGCGGCGGCGGCATCGGCGCTTCCGCCGCCCAGCCCACCGGCCACGGGTATGCGCTTCTCGATCAGCACCTCGAGCGGCGGCAGGTTCGGGTCCACGCGCTCGCGGAACACGCGCAGCGCGGTCTCCACGAGGTTGGGGCCTTCCACGCCCTCGCAGCGCACGCTGTCGTCTGAGTCCTCGCTCGCGCCGAGCTCGAGGTCATCGGCCAGGTCGAGCGAGGCGAACAGCGAGCAGATCTCGTGCAGCCCATCGGCGCGGCGCGGCGCCACCTGCAGCACGAGATTGATCTTGGCCGGCGCGCGCTCGCGGATCATCGGCCGGCGAGCAGCTGGGCGAGTCTCGCGAAGTCGGCCGGTGGGAGGCGCTCGGCCCGCGCGTCCGCGGGCTGTCCGATCTCCTCCAGCGCCGCCCGCGCCCGCTCGCGCACGCCCGCGGCGGCACCCGGCGCGAGGGCCAGCGAGCCGGCCAGCGCCTTACGCCGGTGAGCGAACGCGGCGTGCACCAGATCGATCACGTCGCGCGACGGCGGCGGCGCGGTTCGCCGCAACACCACTAGCGCTGACTCCACGTTCGGCACCGGGTGGAACACGTTCGGCGAGACCTTTCTCAACACCTTCACGTCGGATGACAGCTGCGCCAGCACGGAAGTTGCCCCGTACGTCTTCGACCCCGGCGCGGCCGCCAGCCGCTCACCCACCTCGCGCTGCACCATCGCCACCAACAGCGACGCGTCCGGCAGCTCCTCGAGCGACTTCAGGATCACCGTCGCGGCCACGCCGTAGGGCAGGTTGGCGACGACCTTGCCGGGCGCCGGATCGAGGGCGGCGAAGTCGAGCGCGACCGCGTCCGCCAGGTGCAGCGTCGTGTTCTCGAAGGGGTTCAGCGCGTCGCGCAGCGCCGGCTCGAGCGAGTGGTCCACCTCCACCACGTGCAGATGTCGCACGCGTGGCGCGAGGTACTCCGACAGCACTCCCACGCCGCCGCCCACCTCGAGCACCACGTCTTCCGGATCGAGCTCGGCCGCCCGCCCGATCACCCCGAGGATGTTGTCGTCGATGAGGAAGTTCTGGCCCAGCTCGCGGTTGGGCCGGACGCCGAACTCGCGGATGCGGCGCAGGCTCGCCTGCCGAGTTCGGGGCTCCTCGGTCACCACCCGAACACCCGAGCCGCGTTGCGCTCCACCGTGGCGTCGAGCTCGTCGTACCTGACGCCGCGCAGGTCCGCCACGAACTCCGCGGTGGCCACCACGTTCGCCGGCTCGTTGGGCTTGCCGCGCACGGGCTGGGGCGACAGATAGGGCGAGTCGGTCTCCACGAGCAGGAGCTCCTCGGGCAGGTCGCGCGCGGCGGCCTGCAGCTCGACGGCCTTCGGGTAGGTGACGTTGCCCGCGAACGAGCACATGTAGCCGCGCTCGACGCACTCCTCCAGGCGCGACGGCGCCGAGAAGCAATGCAGGATCACGGTGAGCTCGGCGGCGCGCTCGCGGAGGATGTCGAACGTGTCGTCCTCCGCCTCGCGGGTGTGGATCACGAGCGGCAGTCCCGTGCGCGCCGCCAGGTCGATCTGCGCCTCGAACGCGACCCACTGGTCGCTGCGAGGTGCCCGGTCGCGGAAGTAGTCGAGGCCGGTCTCGCCGATCGCTCGCACGCGCGGGTCGGCGGCGGCTCGCTCGATCGGCTCGATGTCGCCGCCCGTCCAGCCCTCGGTGTAGTGCGGGTGGCGACCGACGATTGCCACCACCTCGTCGTATGCGTGGGCGGCCGCGAGCGCCCGCTCGATCGACTCCTCGTTCATGCCCACCGTGGCTAGCCGCCGGACGCCCGCCACCCGCGCGTTGCGCACCAGCTCGGCTTCGTCCGGCTGGCAGGAGTCGAGGTGGCAGTGGGTGTCGACCACGCCCGCCGCCGTCAGGCCGCGGCCGGCTCGATGCGCGGGAAGAGCGGCGCGAGCTCGCCCGTCTGCGCGCCCCCGCCCAGTGAGCCGAAGGCCGCGTTCTCGATCGACAGATCGTCCTGCCCAAGCGCCTCCAGCAGCCGCCCGGCTGACTCCGGCATGTACGGATGGACGAGCACCGACACGGAGCGAAGACCCTCGGCCAGCGCGTACAGCACCTGGTCGAGCCGCTCGGCGGCGGCCTCGTCCTTGGCGAGCTTCCACGGCTCCTCGTCCTGCACGTAGCGGTTGAGCCGCCGCACGGCGTCCCAGAGCTCGTCGAGCGCCCCGGAGATGTCGACCGCGTCGAGCTTCTCGCACACTCGCCGGTCCAAACCGGCCAGATCGGTCGCCAGCTCCTCGGACGGCTCCGCATCAGGCACGACGCCATCGCGGTAGCGGGCGAGCATCGCGAGCGTGCGACTTGCGAGGTTGCCGTATTCGTTGGCGAGCTCGGTGTTGTAGCGGTCCTCGAAGCCGGCGGCCGAGATCGAGCCGTCGGTGCCGAAGCGCACCTCCCTGAAGATGTAGAAGCGCAGCGTGTCGGTGCCGAAGCGGTCCATCACCTCGAACGGGTCGATCACGTTGCCAAGCGACTTGGACATCTTGTGCTCGTCCATGAGCAGGTAGCCGTGGATGAAGATGCTCCGCGGCACCTCGATGCCCGCCGCCATCAGCATCGCCGGCCAGATGACGGCGTGGAACTTGAGGATGTCCTTGCCGATCAGGTGCCGCGCCGGCCAGTAGCGATCGGTGAGGTCCTCCCCCGGGCGGGCGTATGAGAGCGCCGTGTAGTAGTTGAGCAGCGCGTCGATCCAGACGTAGATCACCTGTGACTCGTCCCACGGCACGGGCACGCCCCAACTGATCCGTGCGCGGCTCAGCGAGATGTCGTTCAGCCCCTGCTTGATGAACGACAGCGCCTCGTTGTAGCGGCTCTCCGGCGTGACCCACTTGGGGTTGTCGGCGTAGAGCTTCTCGAGCGGCTCCTGGAAGGCGGACAGCTTGAAGAACCAGTTGTCCTCCTTCTCGCGTTCGAGCACGATCAGGTGGATCGGGCATTTGTTGCCGTCCACCAGCTCCGCTTCGGTCTTGAAGTCGGCGCAGCGCGGGCAGTAGTAGCCCTCGTAGGTGTCCTCGAACACGTAGCCGTTGTCGTAAATCCGCTGCACCACCTGCTGGACGACGGCCTCGTGCTCGGGGTCGCTGGTGCGGATGAAGAAGTCGTTGGTCGCGTTGATCCGCTCCACGAGATCGCGGAAACGCTCCGAGTTCTTGTCCGCCAGCTCGCGCGGCGTCACGCCCAGGCGCTCGGCGGCCTGGGCCACCGGCTCGCCGTGCTCATCTGTGCCCGTGAGGAAGAACACGTCCTCACCGCGCTGGCGCATGTGACGGGCCAGGATGTCCGCGGCGATGGTGGTGTACGCGTGCCCGAGATGCGGCTCCGCGTTCACGTAGTAGATGGGCGTGGTGATGTAGTACGACATGAGCGCTCGATGCTACTGGCGGGGCGCGACCACCTCGGGCGAGGGCGGCCGCTTAGAGTGTCCGCACCCCAAAGGAGGCCCCATGATCGCCAAGCTTCGCGCGCACCTCGCGCACAACGTCGTCGGGTACCTCGCGCTGTTCATCGCCCTTGGTGGAAGCTCGTATGCCGCTGTGAAGGTGGGCAGCCGCCAGATCGTCAACAACTCGGTGCGCAGCGCCGACATCCGTGACAACGACATCCGCGGGAAGGACATCCGCAACGGCTCTATCCAGGGCGTGGACATCGCGCGCGGCAACCTTGAGCGCGACCAACTTCGCGGCGGGCCAGCTGCCCACCGGCCTGCAGGGTCCGGCCGGGCCGCGCGGTCCGAGCTTCGGGGACGGACAGAAGGTCCCGAACGTGTCCGACATCGCCTGCGACACGGATGTCGTTGTCGGGTCGCAGGCGTTCACGGTGCCCGAGACGTCCCGGATCTGGGTCTACGGGCAGGGAGCATTCCGTCAGGGCGGGTCTCCGAAGGATGAGTTCGGTCTCCGCGTGCGCCTGCGCAGCGCTGCGAACAGCACGCCTCTTGCCAGCTCGGTGGAGGCCTGGGACGCCAAGACGGGTGCCGGCGACGCCGACACCGTGCTGCCGCTCTCCACCGGAGGGATCCTGCTGACAGGGGACGCCCAGCCGACGGGACCCGCCTACGTCGCAGCGCCCGGCAGCTACGTGCTTGAGCTGGTGGCCATCGCGCAGAGCGGAGCCCCATGCACCACGAACTTCCCGGACTTCGGCTACAACCAGGGCAGCGCGATGGGCTACGTGCTGCTGGGCACGGGTTAAGCGGGGCGGCGCCCGCGAGACCGCTACCGCTTCGCCGTGAACGCCCGGTAGAGCGCGTTCGCGCTCCCGCCGGTCAGCTCGGCAACCACCGCCGCCGCCGGCCGCGGTTTCGCGCCGGCCTCCACAAGCCGCGCCAGCGCGTCGAGGGCCGCCTCGTCCGGGCCGTCGGCCACGCGCTCGGGCGCCGGCCCGATCACGAGGACCACCTCGCCCTTCGGCGGCTTGCCCGCGTAGCGCTTCGCCAGCTCGGCTGCGGTGCCGCGCACCACTTCCTCGTGGACCTTGGTCAGCTCGCGGCAGACGGCCACCTGCCGCTCGGGGTCGACCTCCGCGAGCACCGCCAGCGTGGCCGGCACGCGCCCCGGCGCCTCGAATGCCACCAGCGTTCCGCCCGGCTCGGACAGCGCGCGACGCAGCTCGCCCTTCTTGCGCGGCAGGAAGCCCGCGAAGCGCCAACGGTCAGAAGGCAATGCGGACGCCACCAGCGCCGCCAGCGCGGCCGAGGGGCCCGGCAGCACCTCCACGGGCAGGCCCGCGGCGACGCACGACCGCACCAGCACGTAGCCGGGGTCGGACACGAGCGGCATGCCGGCGTCCGACACCAGCGCGACGGTGGCGCCGTCGCGCATCCGGGCGACCAGCTCGGCCGAGCGCTTCTCCTCGTTGTGCTCGTGGTAGGAGACGAGCTTCGCGCTCACCCCGTAGCGGTCGAGCAGGGTGCGCGTGCGTCGGGTGTCCTCGCAGGCCACGAGGTCGGCCTCGCGCAGCGCGGACAGCACACGCAGGGTCACGTCCTCGAGGTTCCCGATCGGCGTCGGGCAGATCACCAGACGGCCGCTCACGCCGAATCCGCTCGGGACGTGGGCGCGGGCGCAGCATCGAGCGCGAGCATCGCCGCGCCCATCATCCCGGCCTCGCTGCCGAAGTGAGCGAGCACCACGCGCACCATCTGTCGGTTGGGCGGCAGGCCGCGCTCGGCGAGCACCTCGCGGGCGGCGTCGAGCATGAGGTCGCCGGCGGCTGAGGCGCCGCCGCCCACGATCACGAGCTCCGGGTTGAAGATGTTCACGAGCGTGACGATGCCGATGCCGAGCCAGCGCCCGGCCTCGGCGAGCACCTCGCGCGCCAGCAGGTCGCCGTCGTGCGCGAGCTCGGTGACGAGCCCGCCGGTGATCTCGCGGCCGACCGCCAGGGCCTTCCCGAGGGCTGAGCCGGGATTGGCCTGCGCGGCCACCTCACCGGCCCGGCCGATGGCATTGCCCGACGCGAACGCCTCGAGGCAACCGCGGCCCGGGCAATCGCCCGGGCAGTCCGGACCGTCAGGGTCGACCACGATGTGCCCAAGCTCGGCCCCGGCGCCCTCCGAGCCACGGTAGATCTCGCCGCCGAGCAGCAGGCCGCCGCCGATCCCCGTGCCAAGCGCCAGCAGCACCGCGTCGTCCACGCCGCGGGCCACACCGGCGCGGTGCTCAGCAAGCATCGCTACGTTCGAGTCGTTGTCCACACGCACCGACACGCCCAGCCGCTCGCTCATCAAGTCGCGGAACGGCACGCCGTCGAGCGGCAGATGATTCGACACCATCACCGACCCCGTCCCTGGGCGCACGAGCGCCGGGATCCCGAAGCCCACGAGGTCGGCGTCCGGCGCGGCCGAACGTGCCTCCTCAACGGCATCGACGAGCGTGTCGAGGAGCTCGTTCTGGTCGAGCCCGAGGATGCGCCGGTGCACCCTGTGGTGGACCGCAAGCGCCTCGTCCACGACGCCGCCGAGCAGCTTGGTGCCCCCGGCGTCGATACCGATGACGCGCCGCGGCGGCATGCTCGAACGCTATACACAACGCCGTGACGGACGGAGATCCGGGCGATCCGCCCGAATATCGCGTCTACCGGTCCGGGGGCGAGGAAGCCCCGCCGGGAGGCGAGCGACGCCCGGAAGGCGACGAGCCCGAGTACAAGCTCTACAAGTCCCGGCGACGGCTGCGCGACCGGCTGATCTCGCCCGGCGACCGCTGGGAGCGGCTGATCCGGCGCGAGCGGAGGCCGCCAGGCGCGCCCGGCCGCGGCCGCGCGTTCTGGATCAAGCGCACGATCAAGTGGGTGCTGCTCGCGGCGGTGGCCTGGGTGCTGCTCTCGGTGGTGCTGTTCTTCATCAGCGCGCAGGTGAACAAGGGCCTGCCTAAGAGCGCCACCGCCTCGCTCTCGCACGGCGGCAACCTGCTGACGGGGAGCACGGTGCTGGTGCTGGGCTCCGACCAGCGGCCGGCCAACGAGCACGAGCCGGGCGCGTCCGGCCCGGGCCGCTCCGACAGCATCCTGCTGCTCCACGCGGCCTTCGGCAGCGTGCGGCGGCTGTCCATCCCGCGCGACTCCTACGCGGAGATCCCCGGCCACGGGGCGCAGAAGATCAACGCCGCGTTCGCGATCGGCGGCGCCGGCCTAACGGTGAAGACGATCGAGAACTTCCTGGGCAACGGGATCCAGATCAATCACGTGGTGGAGGTGAGCTTCAACGACTTCCCGAAGCTGATCGACTCGCTCGGCGGTATCGACGTGACGCTCAAGCGCTGCGTGGTGTCGCGCAACGTGTTCGAGAACGGCGACGTGTTCCGCCTGAAGAAAGGCACGCACCACCTGAACGGTAAGCAGGCGCTCGAGTTCTCGCGCATCCGGGAGAACAAGTGCGCGCCCAACGAGACAGACATCCAGCGGGCCGAACGCCAGCAGCTGGTGCTCCAGCGGATGCGCGCGCAGGCGGTCTCGCCCGGCACGTTCTTCCGGCTGCCGTGGGTGTCGTGGAATGCGCCGCGCGCGGTGCGCACCGACATGGGCGGGCTCGGCCTGGGCACGCTGTTCAGCGACATCGTCACCGGCGGCTCGGGCTCGACCCACGTGCTCACCCCGTCAGGAATTGGGCCCGGCGACAGCCTGATCATCTCGCCGGCGGAGCGCCAGGCGGCCGTTAAGCAGCTGCTGGGGCAGTAGCTCGTTCTCAGTCCGGCTGACCGGGCTCGACGACCCCCGACTCGTACGCCGCGATCACCGCCTGGGCGCGATCGCGCAGGTCGAGCTTCAGCAGGACGCGCGCCACATGCGTCTTCACGGTCGCGTCGCCGATCACGAGCCGCTCGGCGATCTCGGCGTTCGAGAGCCCGCGCGCGAGCAGCTTGAGCACCTCCAGCTCACGAGGCGTCAGCTCGCCCAGGTCCGGGCCTGCTCGCGCGTTGCCGCGGCGTGCGAAGCGCTCGATGACCTTTGTGGTGACCGCAGGCGCCAGCAGGCTCTCACCGGCGGCGGCCACGCGAACTGCCCTGAGCAGATCGTCGGCGGGTCCGTCCTTCAGCAGGAACCCGCTCGCGCCGGCCGCGAGGGCGTCGTACACGTACTCGTCGGCATCGAAGGTCGTGAGCACGACGACGCGCGCGCTTCCGGAGCGCGAGTCGGCGAGGATCCTGCGCGTCGCCTCGATGCCGTCCATGCGCGGCATGCGGATGTCCATCAAGACCACGTCCGGGCGCAGGCGCAACGCCTGCTCCACGGCCTCGGCGCCGTTGGCCGCCTCGCCGACCACGTCGATGTCCTCCTGAGCAGAGAGGATCATCCGGAAGCCCGTGCTGACGAGCTCCTGATCGTCGGCGATGAGGACGCGAATGCTCACGCTGTCCCTGGCTCGGAGAGGGGCAGCCGGGCTTCGACCAGGTAACTGCCGTCCGGCCGAGGCTCTGCCCGCAGCTCACCACCGTAGATCGCCGCGCGTTCCCGCATGCCGGCGATCCCGAACCCGCCGCTGACAGAGCTGTCGAGCGGCCGCGTTCCGTTCCCGCCTTGGTTGGCCACTCGCAGCGTGACCTGTGTCTCGGCGTAGCTCATGCTCACCTCGGTGCGCCCCGCGGAGTGGCGCAGGGAGTTCGTAAGAGCCTCCTGCACGATCCGGTAGAGCGCCAGCCCGACACCTGGCGGAACTCGGCGTCCGTCGCCCTCCTCTCGCAACTCCACCTCGAGTCCGGCTCGGCGAGTCTCCTCCACCAGCTCCTGCAGCTGATGGACCCCCGGCTGGGGGGCGGCTGACACCTCGCGCTCGTCACGAAGGATCGTGAGGAGGCGACGCATCTCCGCCATCGCTTGGCGACCCGTGCGCTCGATCGATGCGAGCGCCTGGCGCGTGGCGGGCTCCTCTCCGGAGAGCGCGCTCTGTCCGGCCAGCGCCTGAACCACCATCACGCTGACGCTGTGGGCCACGACGTCGTGCAGCTCGCGTGCGATGCGCTGCCGCTCGGCCGCCACCGCTATGCGCGCGCGCTCGTCGCGCTCTCGCTGGAGGCGCTCGGCCTCCTCGGACAGGAGTCGCGAGCGCACGCCGCGCCCGTGGAGCACTCTGCCGAGGCCGAATCCGGCTGCGGCGAACGTGAAGGCGAAGACCGCATCGCCAACCCCGTGGACGTACGGATCCTTCACGTCGTGGATCGTCAGCCCGCCGACCGCCAGAGCGATCGTCCACCACGGATGGTCGCCGTATGCGGCCGCCGAGTACACGGCCACGAGGAGCACGAGGAATCCTCCGCCCGCCTCGTTGCCGCCGGTGGCCAGCGATTGTCCGGCGATCGCGCCCATGACCACGGCCAGCACGGCCGTCGGGTAGCGGCGCCGCCAGCCGAGCGCCAGCGTGGCGACCGCGAGAAACGGCGCGGTGGCGGCCTTCGAGCCCGGAAACGCGGCGTGGCCCTCGGAGCGCTCGCCGAGCCACAACTCCGCCTGGAGCAGGACGGTCAGCGCGAGGGCCAGTACACCGTCCGGACCGATCGGACCCGGCTTCCGAAGGAAGTTCTGTGTGCGCGCCCTCATCGGCTGGGGCGAGCCTAACCCGGATGGGTGCTCTCGCTCATCGCCCGTGATGGGGACATTGCGCCCGTACTGAATCCCCCGCGCGGCGGATCGTAAATCCCCACCACCACCGACGACGCGCCATCACGCCGGACTTAGGTTGGCCGGGCAATGACGAGCCACGAGAGGAGATGCGAAATGTCGTCGAGGATGCTTCAGCTGTTTGCCGGTGTGGGTGGGCTCACGTTCATCGCGAGCGGGGCGACGGAGGTCGCCCACCACCAGGGAGATCCACTCAAGACCGCCGCCGACTACGGCATCGAGGTTGGCCTTGCCGCGGGCCTGCTGCTCTCGCTTGCGGGCCTCTACAAGCTTCATCTGCAGCAGGAGCGCGACCTGTCGTCGTTCGGTGTGTGGGCCTTCCGCGTCGCGGCCTGCGGGCAAACCGTGCTCGGGATCGTTGCCGCGGCGACGATCCTGCGAGGTCAGGATGCACTGGGCCCGCTGTTCCCGCTCGGCGTCCTGGCCTGGGGCGGTGGAACTCTCGCCTACGCGGTGGCAACGGCGAAGGCTGCCGTCATGCCGCGTTGGGTGCCGGTGGCGCTCGCGGTCGGCACGGTCACGGGCATCGCGGTGAACCCGGGCGGCGCGGTCATCGTGGGAGCCCTTTGGCTCGCGCTGGCCGCCACGGTTCTGGGCGATCGCTCGGCCCTGCGGCCGGTCACGGATGCCCATGCGGCCGTGGACGCCGCATGAATTCGCGGGGCTTCCCGCGCGGCCGTTGAGTCGCCGCGCTAATCGTCCGAGCTGCTCGAAGAGGACGGAGACGAGCTCTCCGTCTTCTTCGTGCTGTCCTTCGACGAGCTATCGGAGGGCGAGGATTCGCTAGAGGAGCCGGCCGCCGAGCGCTTCTTCGACCCGTAGTCGGTCGTATAGAAGCCCGAGCCCTTGAAGTGGACCGCGACCGGGTGGAACACGCGCTGCACCGAGGCTTCACACGTGGTGCAATTGGTGATCGGATCCTCGCTCATCCGCTGCATGACCTCAAAGGTGTGGCCCCGCTCGCAGCGATACTCGTAGATCGGCATGGCACTCTCAGTATAGGAGCGCCAGCCTTCCCCCCAACCACTGCGGCCGTGCGGATTTCGCTCTGTGGAGGGCTTCTGCATGGCTAGTCGCAGGCGGCGGGGGACCCGCGACTATCTGGTCGACGGCTGGCGGTTGGGCGGCGCGGCCATGCTCTTCGTCTTGCGAAACCGCGCCGTGCTGCGGTTCATGCTTGGCGCGAGCGCCGTCCTCATCCTGCTCACAGCCGCCGTTGCCGCGCCCACCGTGATCCTGCGCCGCCATGCCGGCCCGGTGGAGTACGCGCTGATCGGGCTGGCCTCCTCCTACATCCTGAGCGTGCTGGTTACAGCCACCACGGTCGGGCTGGCGGGGCTGGTTGCCGAGACCCTGGAGGAGCGCCCGGTGACCGCGTCCACCGGCTGGCGGGTGATCCGTGACCGCCGGCGGCCGATCGCCGGATGGGCGGTGGTGGACACGGCGGTCGGGGTGCCGAGCCGGGCCTTTGGCAGCTGGACGATCGATCAGCTGGGAACGCTGCTGCTCGGCTTCGGCTGGAGCCTGCTGACCTTCTTCGCGATCCCGACGATCGCGCTGACAGGGTCCTCGGCGCGGGAGACTGCCCGCCGCTCGGCGCGCCTGGTTCGCGATCACTGGGGCGACGCGGTGTACAGCACGGTGTACCTGTGGTTGCGAGCCGTGGTGGTCTTTGGTGTGCCGGCAGCCGTCGCGGTGGCCGCGGGAGTACTCCTGATTCGCGCAGGAGCCGAGTTCCTCGGAGTGCTGCTGTTCGTGAGCGGCGTCGCAGGCCTCGCGCTTGCGTACCTGCTCACGCAGGCGGCGCGGGCGGTGATCACCGTGGTGCTGTACCGGTTCGTGACCTCGGGCACGGTGTATCCCGCCTTCCCGGAGGAGCTGCTCGAGCGTAGCGTGCGCGCGCCGTCGGGATGGATAGCTCGGGTGGCGAGGCGAGTCGAGGGCGACCGTTTGCAGCGCCTGCGCCGCCGAGTGCTCGGCGACATCGAGGAGAAACGCTAGCTCGTAAGGCCGGAGATCCCGTTGCGGAGCAGAGACGCGGCGAGAAGCAGAACGATCACCGCCGCGATGGTCCGCACGTGCCGCTCGAGCCACTCGCGCACGGACTGGAGCCTCCTCTCGGTGGAGGTGGGCGCGATGAGCAGCATCACGAGCGCTACCGCGAGCGGTAGCAGCGACACCAGCGCGAAGAAGAGCCAGTCGACAACGTACTGAGTGGTGCTCGGGTTGAGCTCAGAGATGTCCTTCAGGGCGAGAGGGATGAAGCCGCCCGGGTTGGCCAAGGTCGCGCCGGCGCCCACTATCGCGATCGCCGGCGACGAGGCGATTTTCTTCACCTGCTCGATCATCGCGGCCGCCCTCTCCGGGCGTGGTGGCCGCCGGAGGACGCGCACCACGTAGACGACTATGAGCAGGGCGGCGACGATGTCGACGATCGCCACCCAGGTCTTCGGGCTGGATGGGCTCGACGACGCGGCGTCGTTCCCGAGCACGAACGCCGCCACAACGCCCACGGCGAGCGTCGCGGTCAGGGCGCCAAGGTAGAACCAGAAGCCGGCGCGCAGCGGTCGATCGCCGAGCACGAGCGTGAACACAGAGAACATCAGCGTGGTGGGTGACAACATCGCCGCGAGGGCCACCAGCGCGAGCTCCCCGTCGATCCAGCCCACGGTGCTACATCACTCACGCGCCACAGGCGGGCTCGAGGCCACCGCGTCCTGCAGCGAGTTTGCGGCCTCGTCGGAAAGGGGCCGCCTGACGACCCGGCCCTTGCGGCGTCCCTGCTCGAGCGTGGCGATCATCGCGTCGACGTGCTCGGGCGCCGCCAGGAGCACGATCGCGGAGGACTTCTGCGGGACGTCGGCGCGAACCTCATCGAAGAGAGCGCTGTGCTGATGGGGCGCGCTCTCCGCCTGCGCGTGACCTCCCACCGCCCCGCCGGCCGCCATCCCTGCCGCCATGCCGGCGGGTCCGAACACCGCGCCGGCCAAGGCGCCGGTGAGCGCTCCCTCCACCGCTTTCTTCCCGATGACATCCCCTTCGTCGTCGGCGTCGACGTAGTGGCCCGCCACGCTGCCGCGCACGGCGATCCGGTCGTGCCTGTGATGCTCGACGATGGCGGCCTCACGCAGCCAGGCTGCGTCGCCCGCCGCCTCGCTGGCGTCTGCATAAGCGTGGTCGGCGTCGTCGATGCGCCTAAACACCACCACGGCAAGGTCGAGGCTCATCCCGGCGACGGTACGTCCGCCCGAGCGGCTGTGCATCGCCCGAATCGGGTGATGGTGCGTCTCCAGGCCGCGGATACGGTGGCGGCATGACCCGCGAGCGCTGGATGGCGCTCTGCTTTGCCACCGGATCGACCTGCTTCCTCATCGGGCCGTTTCCGGGCTACGAGAGCCTCGTCGGGTCGGACGTCGCCGCCATCACCTTCTTCGTCGGCTCGATCCTGTTCACGAGCGGGGGCGCTCTCCAGACGTCGCTTGCGTTTCCCGTACGCGGTTCGCCCGGCGCCGGGCGAGCGGCCTGGTGGGTCGCGATCATCCAGTCCTGCGGCACGCTCTTCTTCAACGTCACGACCTTTCAGGCCCTCCACACCGAGGTGTCGAACCCGAGCTACAACAAGCTCGTCTGGCGGCCGGATGCCCTGGGCTCGATCTGCTTCCTCATCTCGGGCGCGATCGCCTACCGCGTGTCGGCACGGCACGGATGGCGCCCGGCGCGCGGCGGTCGCGGCTGGTGGGAGCCGTCGGTCAACCTGCTGGGCTGCATCTTCTTCGGCATCTCCGCGGTGGCCGGCTACATCGTTCCCTCGACGGGCTCCATGCTCGACCAGGCTGCCGCCAACTGGAACACCGCGCTCGGCGCCGCGTGCTTCCTCGCCTGCGCGCTCGGCACCCTGTTGACGGGCCGGACATCCAAGTCACCGCGGTTCCGGCGCCTGCGGAGGGTGGAGGCGGACCTCACCCGGATCGGATGATGCGCCGGGCCCCCGGACGAGGGGAGAGTTGGGTCATCCGATCGCACGAGAGGAGCTGACCATGGCAATCGGACCCGTCCAACTCGTCGTCCTGGGCTTCCGGCACCCGGACTTCCACGGCGAGATCATCGCTGAGCTGGAGCGGCTGCGAGAGAGCGACACGGTGCGCGTGATCGACTCGCTCGCCGTCTACAAGGACGCGCAGGGAGAGCTCGAGGTCGAGCACCTGAGCAACCTGACCGAGGACGAGGCGATCGAGCTCGGCAGCAAGGCGGCCGCGCTCATCGGCCTCGGCATCGCCGGCGAAGAGGGCATGGAAGCCGGCGCCGAGGCGGGCGCCGAGGCCGCAGCTGAGGAGGGGCTGCATCCGATCTCGGGCAATGAAGAGGTCTGGGACGTCCTCGAGGACATCCCCAACGACTCGGCAGCCGCGCTCGTGCTGCTCGAGCATCACTGGGCGGTGCCGCTGCGTGATGCGATCGCGCGCGCGGGCGGCTACCGAATCAGTGACGGCTTCATCAGCCCACTCGACCTCGTCGCGGTCGGCCTCATGTCGAGGCAGGAGGCGGAGGAGCTCCACGCGATGGAGCAGACCCCTGCCGGGGCCGCCCACTAACCGAGCCACGCGGAGGTAGTCACATGTTTGGATCGCGCAGAGTCGCCAGGCGCACGGGCAGGCGCACCGCCCGCCGCGTCTCCAGGCGCCGCTAACGAGCAGTCTGCGGCCGGGCCGTTGCCCCCGGACGGCCCGGCCGAGACGAGCCCGCCATGGAAGAGATCAGGCTCATCGAACCGCCACACGCGCCGGGGATCATGCTGATCCCCTCCCCGCCGGGGCTGGCCCCGAAGCACACCGGCTGGACGGTGTTCGCGGGGCTGATGCTCCTGCTCGCCGGGGTCATCAACCTGGTCTGGGGCTTCTTTGAGATCCTGAACGACTACTACTTCACGGGCGACACGCTCCTGGCCGGGTCCCACTCGCTCTGGGGCTGGCTGTACATCGGGGTCGGCGTCTGCCAGCTGATACTCGCCGTCCCCGTCTTCGCTCGTAACCCGCCCGGGGTGTTCCTTGCCATCGTGGTGGTCGCGCTCAACGCGGTCAGCCACGTGCTGGGCTTTGGCGGCCGGCCCGCGTGGTCGATCGTCGCGCTCGCGATCGACGGGCTGGTGCTCTTCGGGCTGATCAACTACGGCGTGAGGGTTCAGCCGCCACGGATTCGCCCCATCGGCGCCGGAGTGGCCTAAGCAGCCTTCCTGGCCAGGTCCTCCGCCGGTGGGCGCGGGGCCTGCAAGTCGTCCACGAGGGACACCCGCATCGAATGCCAGACGAGCCAGCGAGCAACGTGTGTGGTCGCTCGCAACGGCGCCCGGAGGGCAACGATGACCATGTCGTCACGTTACCCCGACTGCCGGAGGAGGTAACTGGCAGATCTACCGAGGATGCGGGATCTTCCGCGGTCGCTAGGGTTCCGCCCCATGGCGGAAGACGTCGTAACGATGGAAAAAATCGTCGCGCTGTGTAAGCGGCGCGGCTTCATCTTCCAGTCCTCCGAGATCTACGGCGGACTGGCCTCCACCTACGACTACGGCCACTACGGCGTGCTGCTCAAGCAGAACGTGAAGAACGAGTGGTGGCGCGCGAACCTCCAGGAGCGCGACGACATGGTCGCCCTCGACGCCGCCATCCTCATGCACCCGAAGGTGTGGGAGGCCTCCGGGCACCTGGCCGGCTTCTCCGATCCGCTGGTGCAGTGCCTCGGCAAGTGCAAACAGCGCTTTCGCGAGGACCAGCTGCGCGAGGCGCAGCCCGAGGGCGAGCTGAAGTGCCCGGTGTGCGGCGGCGACCTCACCGAGCCGCGCCAGTTCAACCTCATGTTCGAGACCAACATGGGCCCGGTCGTGGAGGAGGGCTCCACCGTCTACCTGCGGCCCGAGACCGCCCAGGGGATCTTCGTCAACTTCAAGAACGTGCTCCAGTTCTCGCGCAAGAAGCCGCCGTTCGGCATCGCGCAGGTGGGCAAGTCGTTCCGCAACGAGATCACGCCGCAGAACTTCATCTTCCGCACGCGCGAGTTCGAGCAGATGGAGATCGAGTTCTTCGTGCCGCCTCCCGAGGCGCCCGTCTGGTACGACCGCTGGCGCCAGTGGCGGCTCGACTGGTACACGTCGCTGGGCATCCGGGCGGACCACCTGCGCATGCGCGAGCACGGCACCGATGAGCTCTCGCACTACTCGAGCGCGACGTCCGACATCGAGTACCTGTTCCCTATGGGCTGGTCGGAGCTCGAGGGCATCGCCAACCGCGGCGACTTCGACCTCACCCAGCACGCCAAGTACTCGGGCGAGAAGCTCGAGTACGTGGACACGGCCACCGGCGATCGCTACGTGCCGTACGTGATCGAGCCCTCGGCGGGCGCCGACCGCGGCACCCTGGCCTTCATGGTCGACGCCTACGACGAGGAGGAGGTGGAGGGCCGCGAGCGGGTGGTCCTGCGGCTCCACCCGCGCCTCGCGCCCGTGAAGGTGGCGGTGCTGCCACTCGTGAACAAGGACGGCCAGCCGGAGCTCGCGCGCAAGATCTACGAGGACCTGCGCAAGCGCATGTGGGCCGAGTTCGACACCGGCGGCTCGATCGGCAAGCGTTACCGGCGCCAGGACGAGATCGGCACTCCCTGGGGCGTCACCGTGGACCACCAGACGATGGAGGACCAGACCGTGACGCTGCGCGACCGCGACTCGCTCACCCAGGACCGGATCGCGATCGACCAGCTGGCCGCAGAGCTCGAGGGGCGGCTGTCCGCCTCGTGGCAGTCGCCCAAGCTGGGCGTCACCGCCTAGCCGTAGGGGTCCTTCGGCGCCCGGTCGTCGGAGAGCGACCCCCGCGAGCGCGCCACGAGCAGCTCGATCGCGTCGGCCAGGTGGACCGGGTCGATGTTGTAGTCACCGCGTTCCACGCGCAGCTTGTGCGCCTCGAGCAGCACGTCGGCGTGCGTGTAGCCGAACGGCGGCTCGAAGCGGTAGGACGCGAGCTCGATCAGTAGGCCGAGCGGGTCCTCGAAGTAGATCGAGTCCATGAAGCCTCGGTCCTTGACGCCGCTGTGCGCGATGCCACGCTCGTTCAGCCGCTCGACCGCCTGCTTGAACGTCGCCTGCGAGAGCGAGAAGGCGATGTGGTGCACGCAGCCCGGGTCCGTGGGCGTGCGCTCCGGGTCCGGCTGGCGATCCTCGTTGGTGAAGATCGTGATCAGGCGCCCGTCGCCCGGGTCGTAGTACAGGTGGCTGTCGGCCGCGTTGTCGAGGTTCGGCTGCTCGAAGACGAACGGCATGCCGAGCACGCCCTCCCAGAAGTCGATCGACGTCTGACGGTCCGCGCCGGTAAGGGTGATGTGGTGGACGCCTTGGGTCTGGAGCTTTCGCATGTGCGGGTTCACCAGCTTTCCACAACCGGATCACCAACCGGTTACAGGCAGCGCCCCCAGGTGGAGCACAGAATCGGGTCCCCGAGCCACGAGTTCGGTGACCCGCCCGCTTGGCCCCGGCTGGGCGGGCGGGCCGGCTCGGCTCGCCGTTAGTGCGCTAGGCGCCGGCGCCCAGCAGGAAGCG
>JBKPDA010000068.1:0-26014 GCA_046727635.1 Actinomycetota bacterium
TCCTGGCACGTTCCCAACAGCGCCTGGGCGGGCAAGCTGGCCGGCAAGGTGATCCCGCCCGGCCCCGACGACCCGATCAAGGCCCGCTGGATGGGCTTCGCGGGCGGCGCGGGCATCCATGGCACGGCCGAGGTGGGCTCCCTTGGCTCGGCCGCATCGCACGGCTGCGTGCGCATGGCGATCCCTGACGTGGAGGAGCTGTACGACCAGGTCGACGTCGGCACGCCGGTATACGTCGCTTAGCCGTACGACGTCACTAGAGGCCCGCGGCGCTCTACGTCGAACGAGGTACGAGTTCATGGAGACGCAGCTCGACCCGGCCTGGTCCCGGGCCCTTTCGGCATTCGACAGCACGCTGAAGGCCCACGGCATGGCCGAAAAGACGCGCCGCGCCTACGGGGTGGACCTGCAGCAGCTGGCCGAGTGGGCGAGCGCCCACGGCAATGGGCCCACAGACCTCGGCCCGCGCGACCTGCGCCGCTACGCCGCGGTGTTGTCAGAAGGCGGACGTTCGAAGACCACGGTGGCGCGCAAGCTCGCGGCCATCCGCACCTTCTACAGAGGACTGCTCGAGCGGCGCGAGATAGAGGCGAACCCGGCCGACCTGGTCGCCACTCCCAAGCGCGACGCCTACCTGCCGCGAGTGCTGAAGCCGGGGGAGGTGGCCGAGATGCTCGAGCGCATCCCGGCCAGCACGCCGCTCGAGCTGCGTGACAGGGCGATGTTCGAGCTGGCGTATGCGGCCGGCCTGCGCGCCGAAGAGCTGGTGAATCTCGACCTGCCCGACCTCGACGCCGACAGCGAGGAGCTGCGCGTGGAGGGCAAGGGCGGGCGGACGCGGATCATTCCGGCAGGCGAGCTGGCCTGGCGGGCGCTCGAGTCCTACCTCGAGCGCGGCAGGACCACGCTTGCGAGCGAGGGGACACGGGTAGAGCCAGCGGTGTTCATCTCGAAGTCGGGCCGCCGGCTGTCCACCTCTGATGTACGCAGGCGCCTGCGGGTCTGGACCCGCAAGGCCGCGCTCGCCCAGGGAGTCTCGCCCCACACCCTGCGCCACTCCTTCGCCACGCACCTCTTGGAAGGCGGAGCGGATCTCAGAGCGATCCAGGAGCTGCTCGGGCATGCGAGCATTTCAACGACCCAGACATACACTCGGGTAGAGTCGGGGCGACTCAAACGGGTGTATGCGCACGCGCACCCCCGGGCCTGAAGGCAGGGAAAGAAAACTGGAGACGAACGTCAAGGCGATAGAGCTGAAGGAACTTTGGCAGCGCTACAAGGAAGAGCGCGACCAGAGAGCCAGGGAGCGGCTCGTACTCGCTTACTCACCGCTCGTCAAGTACGTGGCCGGCCGTATGTCCAGCGGCCTGCCCGCCCACGTCGAGGAGTCCGACCTCATCTCGTACGGCCTGCTTGGCCTGATCTCGGCGATCGAGCGCTTCGATCCCAGCCGCGAGATCAAGTTCGAGACCTTCGCGATCACGCGCATCAAGGGCTCGATCATCGACGAGCTGCGCTCGCTCGATTGGGTGCCGCGCTCGGTGCGCGCGAAGGCGCGCGAGATCGAGCGGATGAACGCCAAGCTCGAGCACGAGCTGCACCGTGCGCCGACAGACGCCGAGATGGCCGAGGCGCTCGACATGACGATGGACGACTTCCAGGCGTCGCTCACGCGGATCTCGAACTCGAGCGTCGTCGCGCTCGACGAGCTGTGGACGCTGTCCGACGCCTCGGGCGACCAGGTCTCGCTGCTCGACACGATCCAGGACCCGCAGGCCACGGACCCGGCGCACGCGATGGACGCCACCGAGACGAAGGATCGCCTGGCCGACGCGATTGCCCGCCTGCCCGAGCGCGAGAAACTCGTGATCGCCCTCTACTACTACGAGAACCTGACGCTGCGCGAGATCGGCGAGGTGCTGGGTGTTACGGAGTCGCGCGTCTCGCAGCTGCACACCAAGGCGGTGCTGCGGCTCAAGTCCAGGCTGCAGTCGGACATCCTGGAAGGCGCGGGCTAGAGCCGGCGCACCGTCACGATGCTTCCAACCTCGTGGCTGACCTCCCAGCCGGCCATCGGGAAGAGCTCTTTCACGAGCTGAGTCGGACCCGAGCCCGGCTCGCTCGCGTCGTGGAAAGCCACGAAGCCTCCCGGCCGCACGTGCTGGTGCCACACCTCCCAGTCCTCGCGCACGCCCTCGGGGCTGTGGTCGCCGTCGACGAACACAACGTCCACGACCTCTGACCAGCCGCGCCCGACGTCCTGGCTTCGCGCCACGTGAAAGTGAACGTGCGGCCCGCCCGCTCGGGCCACCACACGGCGGGTCGCGGAGGCGGAGGCGCCCCAACCGGCCGGCAGCGCCCAACCGCTCTCGTCCACGAACGGGTCGATCAGGTGAAGGTCCGCTTGCGGCCGCATCGCGCGGCACAGGACCAGCGCAGACGATCCCTCGTAGACGCCGATCTCGACCACGGTCTGCTGATCCGAGGCCAGCTCCGCCAGCAGCGCCGCCTCCTCAGGCGAGTGCATCGTCCGCGGCGGGATCAGCCCCGCGCCGAGGGCGAGGGCGCGCAGACGGCGGTTGTGCCGCAGCGCATCGGGCGTGCGTCTACGGACGGTCTTGGGCAGCGGCATGGGGTGTATGTTGAAGCCCCAGTCCGAGGAGAGGAGTCCGGCATGCCCCACGAAGCTGCAAAGAGGATCCGCAACGTGGCCTTGGTCGGCCACCGAGGCAGCGGGAAGACCTCATTGAACGAGGCGCTCTTGTTCCAGGCGGGAGCGATCAACCGGCTTGGCTCGGTGGCGGACGGAACGACGGTGTCGGACGCGGCCCCGGACGAGAAGGCGCGCGAGATGTCGATCGCCGCGAGCCTCGCGTCCTTTCAGTGGGACGACCGCAAGATCAACCTGATCGACACTCCCGGCGAGCCCAGCTTCGTGGCCGACGCGCTGGCCGCCCTGCGAGTCTGTGAGGGCGCCGTGTTCGTGGTGAACGCCGTGATGGGCGTCGAGGTCGGCACGATGCGCCTCTGGGAGCGAGCCGACGAGCTGGGGCTCGCGCGCCTGATCTTCGTGAACATGCTCGACCGTGAGCGGGCTGACTTCTTCCGCACGCTCGAGTCGCTCAAGTCTTCGTTCGGGCCGCACGCGGTGGCCACGGAGATACCGATCGGCAGCGAGCACGAGGTGCGTGGCGTGATCGACCTCGTGGACATGAAGGCGTACGAGTACAGCGGGGACGACAAGGACAACTGCAAGGAGATCCCGATCCCGGACGAGCTCCAAGCACAGGCCGAGGAGTACCGCGAGAAGCTGCTCGACGAGGTGGCGGAGAACTCCGACGAGCTGATGGAGCGGTACCTGGAAGGGGAGGAGATCTCACACGAGGAGACCGTCGACGCGCTGAAGACGGGTGTGACGGCCGGGCGCCTGTTTCCCGTCACGTGCGGGGTGGCGACGCACAACCTGGCCGTGAACCGGCTGCTCGACGCACTCGTGGAGGACCTGCCCTCGCCGGCGAAGAAGGGTCCGGTGGAGGCGGGCGCCGTCACGCTCGAACCGCGCGAGGACGCCGAGCCCGTGGCCTTCGTCTTCAAGACGCTGGCGGACCCCTACGCGGGGCGCATCAACCTCTTCCGGGTCTACCAGGGCGTGATGAAGGCCGACACGCAGATGCTCAACCTACGAGCCGACGCCAAGGAGCGCATCGGCCAGATGCTCATGCCCCAGGGCAAGGAGATGGGCCACACCGACGAGTTCGGCCCGGGCGACATAGGCGCCGTGGCCAAGCTCAAGGAGACCCACGCGGGCGACGTGCTGGCGTCCGGTGCGCTGGACGTGTCGCTGTCGCTGCCCCAGTTCCCGGCGCCCGTGATGGCGTTCGCGATCGAGCCGAAGGCGAAGGGCGACGAGGAGAAGGTGGGGCAGGCGCTGCGCCGCCTGCAGGAGGAGGACCCGACGATCGACTTCCACCGCGACTCGCAGACCGGCGAGCAGATCGTGGCCGGGCTCTCGCAGATCCACGTGGAGGTGATCGTCGACCGCATGAAGGAGCGATACGGCGCCGAGGTGAACCTCAAGCCGCCACGCGTCCCCTACCGCGAGACGATCAAGGGCAAGGCCCAGGCGCACGGCCGCTACAAGAAGCAGACCGGCGGGCGCGGCCAGTTCGGCGACTGCCACATCCGCATCGAGCCGCTGCCGGACGGCGACGGGTTTGAGTTCGTGAACCAGATCAAGGGCGGCGTGATTCCGGGCGGCTTCATCCCCGCGGTCGAGAAGGGAATCGTCGAGGCGATGCAGGACGGCGTGGTGGCCGGCTACCCGCTGAAGGGCGTGCGCGTGGAGCTGTACGACGGCTCGTACCACTCGGTCGACTCGTCGGAGATGGCGTTCAAGATCGCCGGTTCGATGGCGTTCAAGGACGCCGCCGCCAGCGCCAGCGCAGTACTGCTCGAGCCGATCATGACCGTCACCCTCTCGGTGCCCGAGGACAGCGTGGGCGACGTGATCGGCGACCTCAACTCACGCCGCGGCCGCCCGCTCGGCATGGAGCCCAAGGGGGCGATGACCGAGGTGAAAGCCGAGGTGCCGATGTCCGAGATGCTCACCTATGCGCCCGACCTGCGCGCGATCACCGGCGGGCAGGGCGACTACACGATGGAGCTGGCCCGATACGAAGAAGTGCCTGCCCACCTTGCTCAGAAGGTGATTTCTGAGGCCTCTAAGGAAGCTGAGGCCGTAAGGGCTTAAGAGTGCGGAGTGCACTCCGCATTTCCGCGCCCATCTATCGACCAACGCACGCGCTACCGCTAGCATCGGGCGGACGCATGCGCAAGGAACTCCGTCCGACGCATGAGATGGTGAGCTGCGCCGTGTGCGGGCGCACCATTCTCAAGGGGGAACGCACCGAGGCGTACCTCGCACCCGGGGGCCAGCGGAAGCTGGTCTGCGAGCTGTGCACGGCGCGCGCGGATCACGAGGGTTGGATCCGCGAGTCCGCCCATGGCGACCTGCCCGCCACGCGCCCGCGCGAGCAGCGGCGCTCGCTGATCGGCCGCTTGCGGCGCGGCCGCGAGGAGCCGGTGTACGTGGCTCGCGACGAGGCGCCGCACGACGACGACCGCTCCGATCCGTTCGACGCCGAGCGGGAGCATTCCAACGAGCCCGAGCACGACACGCACGAGCATCGGGTGCCCGCCCGACCCAGCCGGCGGAAGGACCCCCGCCACGTGCGCGCCGTGCCCACCAACTCGCAGGTGAAAGTGGAGCGCGCGCTCGAGATGTTCAACGGCTCGGAGCACACGCGCACGATCTCGGGCATCGCGCGCACGCTTGGGCTGCCGTGGGTGAGCGCGATTCCGAGCACCGACGCGCCGAGCGAGGTCGAGGTCGTGGTGGCGTGGGAGCTCTCTTGGTACCGCTACCGCGTGGACCTCGGCGACGAGGGCCAGCCGGTTACGCTGCTCGACAAGGGGCAGGAGATCGAGGAGCTGGACGAGGCTCAGCGCGAGTGGAACGCCCTCGCAAACGAGGACGGGCAGCTGGCGGCCGGTGTAGTCTCAGGCGAGCGATGATCTACTGCGTTGTGCCTCAGGCCTTGGCCGCCGAGCTGTACGACAAGCTCGTCGACTACTACAAGGACGACCCGAACGTGACGGTCATCATCGACCGGCGCGAGGGTCCGGATCGGCGCGCGGGCGAGGTCAAGGGCCCGGACGACCGCCGCCAGACGCGCGACCGTCGCCTCAAGCGGGTGGCGGGCACCTTCCCGCCGATCGAGCCCGCGGCCTAGCACCGCCATCGCCGAGGCGCCCGACAAGGTCGTCGTCCACGTGGACGGGGGCGCCAGGGGCAACCCGGGTCCCGCCGGGGTCGCCGCAGTCGTCACCGCGCCCGACGGCACCCTGCTCGCCGAGCGGGGCGAGTACATCGGCGAGACCACGAACAACGTGGCGGAGTACCGCGCCGTGCTGCTTGGGCTGCGGCTGGCGCGCGAGCTGGGAGCGCGCGAGGTGGAGGTGGTGAACGACTCCGAGCTCGTGGCGCGCCAGATCAACGGCGTCTACAAGGTGAAGCACGCAGGGCTGAAGCCGCTGTTCGTGGAGACCATGGGCGCGCTGCGCGAGTTCGACCGGTGGGCCGTCCGCAACGTGCGCCGCGAGTCCAACGAGCGCGCCGACGAGCTGGTGAACGAGGCATTGGACCAGGCATTGGGTGCCTGAACGCCGCTGTTCTGGTTTGAGTCGCTCAGGCGCGGATAGATCGTCAAGTGGGACGTGGCGGGAGACCGCGGTGGGGATTCCGTCACGGACCCTACGCAGCCTGCTGACGTGAGGGGTCGGACCGTCCCGTCACACTAGGTCGATGCGCGCAAGCGTCATCGGGGTGCTGCTTGCACTTGCCCTGCCATCGAGCGCGATGGCGGCGGCACAGTCCGGGGTGGTCCTGCACCTTGCCGGCCGCACCGTCTACATCCCGGCGGCGAAGCTCACCTACGACGTCTCCTCGCAGACCTACACGGTGCGCGGGTCCAAGGGCTCGCGCAAGGTGACCCACCAAGGCATCTCGCTTGCCGCGCTGTTCGCGACCGTTGGCGCAAATCTCAGCGATTACAAGTTCGTGCAGATCAGGAGGCCGGACGACAGCTACGCGTTCGTGACCTCGAAGGACGCGCCGATCTTCTGGGTGCGCTCCGACGTGACCCACTTCCTGAGACCGGTCCGCAACAAGACTGACGAGAACGCACCGGACGTCTTCGGCAGCCTGACCGGCAAGCCGATCGTGGTGACGGCACGGACCGGCAACCCCATCACGGTCACCGTCGCGGCCGACCCCACGCAGGCCAACACGAAGCAGAACGTGTCGTTCTCGGGCACCGCCAGCGGCCAGAAGACCGGCGAGAAGTTGACCTACACGTGGCACTTCGGGGACGGTGGCCAGGCGTCCGGAGCGACCGCCCAGCACGCATACGACAGCCCTGGCGGATACAACGTGTTTGTGATCGTCACGGGGAGCGACGACTCGGCGGGCTCGTCCGACGCCGTCCGAGTGACAGTGGGCAAGCCGCAGACAGGCACGACAGGTGGGGGAGGAACCGTCGGTGGATCCACCGGCGGCGGCGGTTCCACCACGCCGTCCCCACCCCCCGCGGTGAATACGCCGCAGACCCCGCCCGCGCCGCTCACGAGCATTCCGAAGACAGAAGGGCAGCCCGGCGGCACCAGCGTGAGCGGCATCC
The DNA here is from genome assembly GCA_046727635.1 of Actinomycetota bacterium. Lineage (GTDB taxonomy): Bacteria > Actinomycetota > Thermoleophilia > Solirubrobacterales > Thermoleophilaceae > JAICJR01. The sequence continues at coordinate 7,239 of JBKPDA010000068.1, forward strand.
TGCTCGCCTCTTCCAACCCGGTGCCGGGCGGCAGCCTGCTGTCGCGGGGCACGCCCGCGCTGGCGAAGACCGGCTCGACGCCCAACCGTGAGCTGCCTCTGGCAGGCGGCGCGGCGGTGCTGCTGCTCGCCATCGGTGCGTTCCTCGAGAGCGGTCGGCGCATCCGGATCCCCAGAATCCCCAAGCCATGGCCGCACTGACCGCGCACGACATCGAGAAGGTCATCTTCCACGTGGCGGAGGCGCTGCGAGTGCCGGTGCTGATCCTGGCGTTGCTCGCCCTCGCGCTCGTCATAGTCGAGCTGGGGGGCTTCATCCTCGAGCTGGTGCGGCGGCGCAGGCGCGACTTCTCGCGGCTCGAGACGGCGGCGGGCGACGCGCGCGAGCGGCTGGGGAAGAAGGACGAGTCAGGCGCGTTCGCGGTTCTGCGTCCGGTGGCATGGAGTCGCTCGATGGAGCGAACGATGGCGGCGCTCGTGATCGAGGCGGGAAAGGACAAACCGGACGACGGCCTGGCGAAGCGCCTCGCGGACTTCGACTTCGGCTCGCTGCGTCGTTTGGAGCGTACGCGCATGCTGGTGCGGGCCGGCCCGGCGCTGGGCCTGATGGGCACGCTGATCCCGCTATCGCCGGCCCTCGCCGGCTTGGCCGCGGGCAACGTGAACAAGCTCAGCGACAACCTGCGCGTAGCGTTCAGCGTGACCGTTCTCGGCCTGCTGGTGGGGGCGATCGCCTACGGCATCTCGCTCGTCAGGGACCGTCTCTACGGGCAGGACCTCTCAGACCTCGAGTACGTGGCGGCCACGCTCGGCTCGCCAGGCGTCGTTCAGAAGGCTGAGGAGCAGCGAACATCGCCGGCGGGAGACCCGGTGTCTGAGGAGAAGGCTTGAGATCGCTCGTCACGCCCCGGGCGCGTCGTCACGTGGACCGCTCCGGTGACCCGCTCGACGGCCTCGTGAACCTCTTCGACCTTGGGATCGTGCTCGCAGTGGCGTTCCTGCTGGCGGCGCTCTCGTCGCTGCGGCTCACGAGCATCCTCACCGAGAAGAACGTCTCGGTGGTGCGGAACACGCCCTCGGGCAGCACGATCATCACCAAGCGCGGTCAGAGGGTGAGCACCATCACGCTGAGCGGACAGAAGGTGGTGGGGCAGGGGAAGCCGATCGGGACGGTCTACCGCCTGTCCGACGGCCGGGAAGTGCTCGTCCAGAGCACGCCGTAGCCGCTTACGCAGTCTTTCGAGAGCGCTTAACAAGTCCCGCTTGACTCGAACCTGACGCGCGCCAACACCCTCCCAGGGATCGTGTGCGCGTCCGGGCGCGGCGACGGACTGCCGGCTCGTTGCCGCCCGTCCGCTGCGCGCCGCGGCGGGCGGGCGGTCTTCTTCTTCGGAACCTCTCAGCTGGCACAGACGTATAGGGGGCATGCGACGCGTGCACACACTCACTCTGCTGGCTTTGACGTTCCCCGCGGCGGCTGGTGCCGCGGGCGGCCCGGTCCCGCCGTTCCAAGGAGTGGGGGTGGCTGCGCCTGGCAGTGGAGACACCTTCGTGGCGCTCGGAGCGGGCAGAGCCCACACGGTCGTGCAGCGGGTGCGGCGCGGCGATGGCGTCGTGGAGCGCTACCGGACGATCAGCGGCAGCTTCGGCGTGCCAGGTGCCGCGTACGACAACTCGACGACGGGCCTGTCAGCCGACGGCCGGACGCTCGTGTTGGCCGAGATCAACTTCAGGTACCCACCGAAGAGCACGACTCTCGCGGTGTTGGACGCTAGGAGCCTTCGTACGCGCGCGCGGATCACGCTTCCCGGGTCTTTCACGGTGGACGCGATCTCGCCCGACGGTCGCTGGCTCTATCTGATTCACAACCAAAACACGGCCGCCACGAGGTACGAGGTGCGCGGCTACGACCTGCCGCAGCGGCAGCTGCTCCCGAAGCCGATCGTGGATCCACGCGAGCCCGACGAGAAGATGCAGGGCCAGCCGGTCACGCGCGTGATGAGTGCCGACGGACGCTGGGCGTACACGCTCTACGCCCGGCCGGAGGGCGCGCCGTTCATTCACGCGCTCGACACGCAGAGCCGGACCGCGGCCTGCATCGACCTGCCGCTGCGCGGAGCCATCGTGGGCCACATCTTCGACATGCGGCTGAGGCTCGGCCCGGGTGGCGCGCTGCGGGTCGAGTACAACGGCTCGCCGGCCCTGCTCGTGGACACGCGCACGTTCGCGGTGCGTACTCCGGCCCAGCAGCCCGCACGGTCGGCGGTCGCGCCGGAGAAGGGCGACGGCGGCAGCAGCTTCCCCTGGGCGCTGATGGCCATTCCGGCCGCGGCGGCGCTCGCGGGACTCGGCGTGGTCGCCCGGCGGCGGCGGCGCCTCAGGTCCGCCCCGGCCTGAGGCGCGCCGCTCGCCATAGACTGCCGGCGTGCCGTCCGAAGCGCGCTTGCTCGTTCTCCAGCACATCGCATGCGAGCCGCCGGCCGCGTACGAGGACGAGCTGCGCGAGTGGGGCGTAGATCTCGTTCGCGTGGAGGTGGACGAGGGCGAGCCGCTGCCCGACTGGCGTGAGTGCGCCGGGATCGTCGCGATGGGCGGGCCGATGGGCGCGTATGAGGACGCGAGCTACCCATGGCTGAGGCCCGAGAAGGAGCTCATCGCCGAGGCCGTGGGCGCCGGGCTGCCGTTCTGGGGCGTCTGCCTCGGATCCCAGCTGCTGGCCGCCAGCCTCGGCGCGCGCGTCTACGCCGGCGAGCGGGCGGAGGTGGGCGTGCTCCCGGTCTCGCTCACCGAGGCGGCTGACAGCGACCCGGTGTTCGCGGAAGCGCCAACCGAGTTCCCCACGCTCCAGTGGCACGGTGACACGTTCGAGCTCCCGGAGGGAGCCACGCTGCTGGCGAGCAGCCCCGCGTACCCGAACCAGGCCTTCCGCTTCGAGCGCGCCTACGCGCTGCAGTTCCACATCGAGGTGTCGCCGGCGCTGGCTCGCGAGTGGGGGGACGTCCCCGCCTACGCAGCCTCGCTGGAGGAGCTGCTCGGCCCGGGCGCGCTGCCGCGCCTCGCGGACGAGCTCGAGGCGGTTTCGGAACCGATGACCTCGCTGGCGCGGGAGCTATTCGCCCGCTGGCTGGGCAGCGTGGTCGAGCTGCCCGACCGCGCCGGCCGCCGCGTCGCCTGAGCCGAAGAAGCGGCGAGGGTTCGCCACCAGCATCTCGTCGATCTGCTTCTCGCCGACGCCGTTTTCTCGCAGGGCGGGCAGGAACTCGTGGTGCGCGCGCAGCAGGTCCGGCTTCTCGTCCGCAAAGGGCGGGTTGTGCGCCATGAAGTCGTAGAAGCACGCGCTGTCGTGTCCTAGGTGGATCCGATCGACGTACCCCTCGGCGATCAGCGCGGCGGTGGTGGCGATGCGGTCGGCGCTCGGGTTGAAGTGCTCGATCCCGTAGCGATCCTGGCCGAGCCAGGCGCCCTGGTCGGCGATCGCGCGCAGATAGTCGAGGTCGTTGCTGTCGCCGGCGTGGGCGATCACGATTCGGGCCGGGTCGACGCCGCGCTCGGTCAGGAACTCGAGCGCGGGCAGGCCGGTCTGCACCTTCGCGTTCGTATGCACCATCACCGGCACGCCGGTCTCCACCTGGGCCGTCGCGATGCACGACAGGATCCGCGGCACGTCGCCGACGATCCCGTGGTGCTCCACGGCGCACTTGAGGAACGCCGCCTTCACGCCGGTGTCGTCGATGCCCTCGCGAATCTCGCGCACGAAGATCTCCACGATCACGTCGTCCGAGCGCGTGGCCAGGAAGTTCGGCATCTCGAGGAAGGCGTAGATCCCGGTGGCAACGAGGATGTTGATGTCCACCGCCTCGTTCACCCGCTGGATGCGCGGGATGTAGCGCCCGAGGCCGAGCACGGTCGGATCGACGATCGTCTCGATCCCACCGTCCCGGGCGCGCTGGAGCTTTGCCACCGCGTCCGCCACGCGCGTCTCCTCGTCCCAGTACGAGTCGCCCCACACGTGCGCGTAGTTCTGCAGCGGCTCGGCTTGGAGGATGAAGATGTGCTCGTGCATCAGGGTGGTGCCGAGCGCGTCGAGCTCGACCGGGCCGCGCACTGTCTCGATGGTGGGCATGGACCGGGACCTCCTTAGGGGTTGCCTTGTGCAGCCGCGGCGTCGACGGCGTCCATCAGCGGCTTGCCACCGGCGTGCCCGTACTGACCGCCATCGACCGGTATCTCCGTGCCGGTCATGAACGAGGACTCGTCGGAGATGAGGAAGACCACGAGCCCGGCCACCTCATCGGGCTGGCCGGTGCGCCCGAGCGGCGCCGCCGCGATGTTGGCGGTGCGGAACGCATCGGGGGCCGAGGCGGTCATCGGTGTCTCGATGTAGCCGGGGCAGATGGTGTTCACGCGGATGCCCTGCGGTCCGAGCGTGAGGCTCGCGCTGCGGGAGAGGCCGAGCATGCCCCACTTGCTGATCGCGTAGGCGGTGCCGTGGTAGCCGGTCAGGCCCGCGAGCGAGCTGATGTTGACGATCGACGAGCCCGGCCCCATCAACGGCACGAGCGCCTGGATGCCGAACAGTGCGCCGGCCACGTTCACCGTGAACACGCGCTCGAGGTCCTCGCGCGTGACCTCGAGCAGGCGCGCCCGCATCGGGATGCCGGCGTTGTTCACGAGCCCGTCCACTCGGCCGTGCTCGGCGCGCAGCCAGTCGGCCAGCTCGCGCCACTGCTCCTCCGATGTGATGTCCTGGGCGCGACCGACGATGCCCTCGCCGAGCGCCGGCGCCTCGAGGTCGGTGGCGATCACCGTGGCGCCCTCGGCCGTGAGCGCAAGCGCGTCCGCCGCGCCCTGCCCGCCGGCGGCGCCCGTGACCACCACGACCTTTCCCTCCACGCGACCCATCAGCGGTCGGTGCGACGGATCGGGTCGCTGCCGTCCCAGGCCCGCGAGGCCTGCCAGATGGCGGTGTAGACGGCCTCCTGCGCCTCGGTGTGCTCCACGAGCTCGATCATCCCGGGTAGGTCGCGCGTGGAATCCACGTAGACCACGCGCGAGCCCGACGGCAGCCGGTCGGAGAACGCCTCCTCGTAGCCGAGCTCCAGGTAGCGGCTCAGCTCGGCGTCGAAGTCCGCCGGGAACGTGGCCCAGTGATGGAACCCATAGGTCCGCGGACCGTCGCCCTCGTGGAAGACCGATGGGCTGTCGTCGTGCTGCTGGATCAGCTCCACCATGATGTGGCCAGTGAAGCCGCGCGCGAGCGTGAACGAGGCAGAGGTGGGCTCGCCGCGGTAGCGCCCCTCGGGCGGCTGGAACGGTCCGCGCACGAACCACGGGCCCACACCGAGCTGCGCGGTGAAGTGGCGGGCCGAGCGCTCGATGTCCTCCACCACGTAGGCGAACTGGCAGATGCCGCCGAGCGGCTGTCCGAACTCGAGCGTCATCGGGCAGGCTCCTCCGCGCGCCGCGCTCGGGCGGCCTCGATCATCTCCTGCGGGTAGAAGCTGAAGTGCTCGAGCGTGCCGAGCACGCGCGCCGGGGCAACCAGGAAGTCGAGCACCGCCGGAATGCCGCGCTCGTTCGCCTCGAGCGCGCGGGCCACCGCGCCGTCCACATCGGCGGGATCCTCGATGCGCTCGCCGTGGCAGCCGCACGCCTGCGCGATCGCGGCGAAGTCCGGCTGCACCTGGAACTCGGTACCGATCACGCGCTCGTCGAAGCGGTAGACCTGCGTGTCGCGGATCGAGCCGAGCGCGTTGTCGTTCAGCACGCACCAGGTCACGCCGAGCCCGTGCTCGGCGGCCACCGGGAGGACGTTCATCACCATCTGGAACGAGCCGTCGCCGACGAAGCACACGGCGGGCCGGTCCGGATGTACCACGCGAGCGGCTGGCGCCGCGGCCGCCGCGAAGCCCATGCCGTAGAAGCTCGACGGTACGATCAGCGAGCGCGGCTCGAAGACCTTGAAGTAGGGAGTGGCGCCCACGATGTGCTGGGCGAGGCAGCCCACGTCCACGGCCACGATCGCCTCGCGCGCCAGGGCGGCGCGGAAGGCGCGGATGGGACGGAAGGGGTGCATCGGCTGGCCGTTCGAATGCGCGTCGCGCTCGATCTGGGCATCGAGCTCCGCGAGCTCGGCCACGGCCTCTGTCACCCGCGGCGCGGTCGCGAACTCATCCTCCGCGGCGGGCAGCCGTTCGAGCAGCTGCTCGGCCACCGTGGCCACGTCGCCAACGATGCCGATCTGAGCCGGCACGCTCAGCCCGATCTCGGGGCCGTGGATGTCCACCTGGATGTAGGTGGCGTCGGGGGAGGGGACCGCGGTGGGCGACCAATTGGTCTCCATCTCCTCGAAGCGGCACCCGAGGCCGACCACGACGTCCGCCTCGAGGAGCAGCCGCTGGGACAGCTTCGTGTGATGAGCGCCGAGGCCGCCGAGGGACAGCGGGTGGTCGTCCGGGATGATCCCTCGGCCGGCGAGCGTGGTGAGCACGGGCGCCGCCAGCCGCTCGCCGAGGGCCCGCACCTGCTCCGCCGCGCCCGAGGCGATAGCGCCACCGCCCGCGACTATCAGCGGGCGCTCGGCCGTGGCGAGGGCGTCGACCGCGGCCGCGACTGCGCGCTCGTCGCCCCCTGGGCGCGACGGCGAGCCGGCCGGCACGTACGGCGCGGGCTCCACCTCGGCATCCAGCACGTCGCGCGGAAGGTCCACCAGAACGGGGCCGGGGCGCCCCGAGCGAGCCTCGGCGAACGCTCGCCTCATCACCCCAACCACGAGGTCCGGCCGGTCCACGCGCACGGACCACTTCGTCACCGGCGCGAACACCTGGTCGGTCGCGATCTCCTGCGAGGCGCCCCGCTGCGCGCTGAAGGTGGCGCCGCGCCCGGCCAGCAGCACCATCGGCAGGCAGCCCACGTATGCCTCCGCCACGGCGGTGAGGAGGTTCGTACAGCCGGGTCCGGCGGTGACCAAGCAGACGCCCGGCTCGCCGGTGAGCTGAGCGTATGCAGCGCCCATGCTCGCCGCCGTGAACTCGTGGCGGACCAGGACGTGCGAAATCTCGGGGGCGTCGTAGAGGGCGTCGTAGATGCTCAGCACGTGACCGCCGGGGAGCCCGAACACGTGGCGGACTCCCTCCGCCCTGAGCGCGTCGACGATGGCCCGGCCTGCGGTCCGCTTCTCCTGCACGGCCGCGTGATTGAAGCAGAGCTGAACTTCGGATACAAAACCGACGCCTCTATCCAATGACCACGCCCACCGAACAACACGTAGCCATCGTCACCGGCGGAGCCGGTGGACTCGGACAGGCGATCGTGGCGCGGCTGCGCGACGACGGCCTACAGGTGGCGGCGGCGGACCTCCACGGCGCCGACGTGTCCGTCGACGTCACGGACCCCGGCTCGACGCAGGCGATGTTCGAGGACGTGCGCGATCGCTTCGGCCGCGTGGACGTGCTGGTCAACGGCGCGGGCATCGCGGGCCCGACCGCACCGGTGACGGACTATCCGCCGGATGCCTGGCGGCAGGTGATCGACGTCAACCTGGTGGGCACCTTCAACTGCATGCGGGCCTGCCTGCCGAGCATGGTCGAGCGGGGCTACGGCCGCGTGGTGAACATCGCCTCGATCGCCGGCCAGGACCCCAACCCGAACATGTCCGCGTACTCGGCGTCGAAGGCGGGCGTGATCGCGCTCACGAAGTCAGCGGCGCGCGAGCTCGCGCGCAGTGGCGTAATCGTCAACGCGCTCGTGCCCGGGGTGATCGACGCCGGGCTCACTCACCACACCGCCAGCGGCGAGGAGCGCGAGCTGTTCAAGTCGCGCGTGCCGATGGGCCGGATGGGACGGCCCGACGAGCTGGCGGAGCTGGTCTCGTGGATGGCCTCGCCGCGCTGCTCGTTCAGCACCGGGGCGACCTTCGACCTCTCCGGCGGGCGCGCGGTGACCTGAGCCCGCCGACGCGGCAGCTTGGCGAACGCGAGCACGGCGGCGAGGATCATCGCCGCCGCCGCGGCCCAGAGGGCCACGTGAAGGCCCGACATGAACGACTCGAAGGCGGGCCTGGTCGCCTGCCGCCCGATCAGCCCTCCTACGGCGTGCCCCTCGCCGCCGGCCACGCGCTGCACGAGGCCGTGCGCCTCTTCCCTGACCCCCGCGGGCAGCGACCCGATCCGATCGCTCCACGCGCGCGACGCGGCCGCCACGCTGAGCGAGCCCAGCAGGGCCAGCCCGAGCGCAGCTCCGACCTGGCGGCTCGAGTTGAGGATCCCCGAGCCCACCCCGGAGTGCGCGGGGGGGATCGATCCCATGGCGGCCGCCGAGACTGTGGGCGCCGCCATGCCGTAGCCGAGACCGATCAGCACGTAGAAGGGCCAGGCGGCGCTGTATGAGGAGTCCACGTGAAGCCGAGCGAGCCCGATCATGCCGGCGGCGCCGAGCGCGAGCCCGACGCCGCTTACGGCCGCTCCGCCGTAGCGCCTTCCGAGTCTCCCGGCGAAGGGCGAGATAGCGAGGAACGGGACGTTGATCGCGATCCACGAAAGGCCGGTCTGGAGCGCCGACCAGCCCTTGACGTTCTGGAAGAAGAGCGTCACGAAGAAGAACGTCCCCGCGAAGGCCAGGTACATGAGGCCATAGATCGCGCTCGCCGACGCGAACGAGCCGATGCGAAAGAAGCCGAGCGGGACCATCGGTCTCTCGGCGCGGGCCTCGTGGATCAGGAACGCCGCGATAAAGACGACGGCCCCGCCGAGCAGCGAGAGCGTGTGCGCCGAGAGCCAGGCGTGCTCGTTCGTCTCGATCAGCCCAAGGGTGAGGAGGAAGAGGCCCGCCGCGGCGAGGAGCGCGCCAAGCGGGTCCAGCGTCGAGGCGGCCGGGTCGCGCGACTCGCGCACCCCCGCGAGTGTGATCGCGATGCCCGCGATGCCGATCGGAACGTTCACCCAGAAGATCGCCGACCAGTCGAACAGCTTGATCAGGACGCCGCCGAGGATCGGCCCGGCCCCGAACCCGAGCCCGGCCACGGCCGCCCAGATGCCGATCGCCGTGGTGCGCCTCTCCGCGGGGAACGCATCGACCAGGATCGACAGCGTCAACGGAGCCATGACCGCCGCGCCAATTCCCTGCACCACCCGGGCCGCGATGAGCTGCGGATCGTCGGTCGCCAGCGCGCAGGCCGCCGAGCCGAGGGTGAAGACGGCAAGGCCGATCACGAAGACCCGCTTGCGCCCGAAGCGATCGCCAAGAGCGCCGCCCACGAGGATCAGCGAGGCGACCGCGACGACGTACGCGTTCACCACCCACTCGAGGTTCGCCGGGGTCACGCCGAGCGTGCTCTGGATGGACGGAAGCGCGACGTTGACGATCGTGATGTCGAGCAGGATCATCCCCTGCCCGACGCACGTCGCGATTAGGGTAAGCCGCAGCTGGCGCGTGCTCAGCTCAGGCATTGGCGGAGCAATGAGTCCCGCGCCTCGTCGAGGCCGTCGGTGAGAACATCGAGGTCGGGCACTGCGTCGCGGTCCGCGCACAGCCCGAAGAAAAGCGTGCCCGCGGCCGAGATCACAGAGATGCGCAGGGCATGGTGCTGCGCGATCTCGGCGATGAAGTAGAGCTCGCGCACCCGGGCGCCCAGCACGTAGATGTCGTTCCGGGGCCCCGGTACGTTCGACACGTTGAAGGTGAATACGTGCGGACTCATGGCCCAGCGAGCCACCGAGCGATGAAGGCCGAGTCGGTACAGCCATTCGGCGTCGCGGTCGAGCTTGCGCTCCGCCGTCTCTCCGTTGATCGCGAGCAAGCGCTTGACCGGGTCGGGCTCCGCCACCGGCAGGTCGACGAAGAAGTAGGAGTCCCTGTTGCCCACCCCGGCGGCCTCGTCGCTGTGATGGAGGCTGACCGGCACCTTCACCCTGATGCCCTCGGTCGCCCCCGCTCGGTGCTCGAGCCATGCGCGCACGCCGCCCGACACGATCGCGAGCACCACGTCGTTGAGCGTCACCTTCGGAGCGATCGCCTTGCCCGCCCGCTTGCACTCCGACAGCGGGGCGCTCGCGAGGGCGATGATGCGACCGTGGCCAATGGGGGCGGCAAGCGGCGTCGTAGCTCCCGTCCGGGCAAGCTCCCGCGATAGTGCCGCGCGGGACGCGCGCGGCGACGTGCCGCGGCCGCGCCTTTCGCGCCGCAGGTGTCGGGCGCGCCAGGCCGCACCGCCGGCGAGTAGGGAGGCCGTGCCGGGCGTTCGGGCCGGCCGCCAGCTAGAGGGCGGCCGGTCGGGTGCGTCCGGGTCCTCGCTCCACAGGAGCGCCTTGCCGAGCCGCACCGCGGTCGCACCGTCGGCCATGCAGTGGTGAATCCGCCAGATCAGAGCCTCGCCGCCGTCGTCCAGGCTCACCACATCGAGGCGCCACAGTGGATGCTCGCGGTCCAGCCGCTCGCTCATCAACCGCCCGACGATTTCCAAGAGCTCCGGCCGATCGGCCGGAGCCTGGGTGGCGACCCGGCGCACATGACGCGCGATGTCGAACTCCGGGTCGTCCACCCACACGGGAGGAGCGATCGCGACCGGGGTGGGGGCCAGGCGGCGCCTCAGTCGCGGCGCGGCGTAAAGCGTGGCGTCGAGGTGCTCCCTGAGCTGCTCGATGCTCGGTGGAGCCCGGCCGTCGAACGGCTCCAGGATGATGAGCTTGCACGTATGCCCGCGAATCTCCCCACGCTCGAGCCTGAGGATCTGATGGTCCTGCACACTGAGCCGATCGAGGGGCACGGGCCAGCCTTCTTCGATGGCAGGGAAGTGCGAGCTAACCAAGCTTAATCCGTGATCGCGGAGCGCCGCGCGGATCCGCGTGTTTCACGTTCATTCGTGCGTCCTCCCGAATGAAGAAGCGCCTGGCGCTCTCGCTGGCGGCCGGCGTGATTCTGGCCGCGGCGATCGTCGCGATCCACGGGGAGGTGGTGTACGGCCACAAGATCGTCCACGACCGGCACGTCACCGTCGTTCCGCGTCCGCCGAAGGGCGTCGCGAGCGGGCAGTTGCTCCGAGTCCGCTTCTTCTCGCCGGCGCTTGGGCAGCGGCGGGCGTACCTCATCTACCTGCCGCCGGGCTATGTCGCCGCAGCGGCGCGCGGGCAGCGCTTCCCGGTCTTCTACTTCCTCCACGGAAGCCCGGCGTCACCGGCCTCGATCTTCAACGCCAAGATCGGGGTCGACTACGACGTGCTTCTTCATGAGCACCGAATCAAGCCGTTCCTGATGGTCATGCCCGACGGGCGCGACGGCTCTTCGGCGAGCGACACCGAGTGGGCCAACACCCGCGACGACGGCCGCTACGGCAGCTTCGTGATGGACGTCGTGCACACCGTGGACGTGCGCTGGGCCACGATTCCCCACCGGAAGGACCGCATGATCGCCGGCTTCTCAGAGGGCGCGTACGCCGCGCTCAACTTGAGCCTTCACGACCTGGGGACCTTCGGCTCGCTGGAGAGCTGGTCCGGTTACACGTTCGAGAGCGACAGGGCCGCCCCGTTCGCCGGCGAGCCGCTCGCACTCGTGCGCGCGAACGAGCCCAACTGGTACCTCCAGACGGTGGCGGACCAGGTCCGCCGCTTGGGCCTGCGGGCCTATCTCTACACCGGCGCGCGCGACAGCTCGCGACGGCAGGTGGCCGCGTATGCGCACGAGCTCCGTGCCGCCGGCGCGAGCGTGACGTTCTCGGTCTTCCCAGGCGGGCACAACTGGCGGGTGTGGCGCGCCCACGCAGATCTGATGCTCGAGTGGGCGTCGAAGGTGTTGTTCACGGGTTGACCCGCCGCCTGCTGCTGCTCGCCCTTGCGCTGGCTGGTGTGGCCGCGGCGGTGCTGGCGGCAAAGCCGAGCCACCGGCGCGCAAGCCGCACGCGTAGAGGAACGATCGCCTTCTCCAGCTTCCATTCGAGCGCGCTGCGCGGCACCGACCACTACTCGATCTACCTCCCGCCCGGCTACTCGGATTCTCGGCGCCGCTATCCGGTCGTCTACTTCCTGCACGGGCTCCCCAACCCGTCCGGCGCGTACAGGTCGATCGGAGCCGTGGCACAGGCGGTCGAAGGCTCCGGTCACCAGGCAATCGTGGTGGGAGCTCAGGGCGCGCGTTCCGGCGACACCGATCCCGAGTGGCTCGACCACGGGCCCGGCCGCGACTGGGAAACGGCCACGGCGGTCGAGCTCGTGAAGACGATCGACAGCCGCTACCGCACGATCCCCACGCGCGCGGGCCGGATCCTGATCGGGATCTCAGCCGGCGGCTACGGAGCTGCGCTGATCGGAAGCCACAACCCGGGCACGTACTCGGTCATCGAGTCGTGGAGCGGCTACTTCCATCCCACCAACCCGGCGGGCACCGCACCCCTCGACCTGGGGTCCGAGGAGGCGAACGACTGGGCCAACTTCCACAAGCAGATCCCCGCGCTCAGGACCCGCTATGGCGGCTGGTGGGACAGCACCTGGTTCTACTTCTACGTGGGGACGAACGACTCGCGCTTCCGCGCGGAGAACGAGCAGACCTACAGCGAGCTACGCGAGGCGCACCTCCCACACCTCGTGTTCCACGTGTACCAGGGCGGCCACGACTGGACCCTGTGGCAGCGGCACGCGGTGGGCTGGGTGGGCGCGGGTCTCAGCGTCGCGGCGAGGCCGCAAGGCGGATGACGCGGTGGGGCCCCGCAGAGCGACTCAACACGCGCTCATCAGCCACTCAACGCGAGTGGGCCGGCTGGAAGGATCGCCACTCGCTGGCGTCCTTGGCAAGTCCATGGACCAATCGCACGAGCATCGAGTGCCAGCAGCAAGCGCGACGACCACCGTCAGCGACCCGGCCGTTTGGTGGGGCGAAGGGGACTACGGCTTGCGCGAGCGGGCGTACGAGCCGATCCACGATCGGTTGATAGAGCGGCTGGCTCCGCGCCCGGGCGAGCGGGTGCTGGACGTGGGCTGCGGTCTGGGGGAGATCGCCACCCGCGCCGCCCGCGCTGGCGCGGACGTGACCGCGATCGACCTTGCGCCCGACATGATCGAGCGCGCACGTCGCCGACCCGAGCCCGTCGACTGGCGGATCGGCGACTGCCAATCGCTTCCGTTCGACGACGACAGCTTCGACGTGGTGGTCTCGAGCTTCGGCGTCATCTTCGCGCCCGACCCGCAGCGGGCCGCGTCGGAGCTGTCGCGCGTCTGCCGGGGGAGGCTCGCGGTGACGGCCTGGATCGCCCAGCCCGGCCGCGAGCTCTGGCCCGACGGCGAGTCGAGCTACACGGGATCGCGGCTGTGGTCGTCGGACGCCTGCATCGTCCGTCTCCTGCCCGAGTTCCACATCGAGTCCGAGGAGGGCGTCTGGTGGCTCGAGGGCCAGAGTGGCGAGGCGATCTGGTCCTGGGTCGTGCGCTCGTCTCCGCCGACCCGTGCGCGACTGGGGCGGCTCTCGACGCTGGAGGCGCACAGAGCTCGCGCCGCCTGGATCGACCGCTACGAGCGCTTCCGGGTGCGCGGCACCATCCTCGTCCCGCAGATGTACCTGCTCAGCGCCGGCCGCAAGCTCAGCGGGCCATGAAGCGCCAGCTGAGCCGAGCCAGCCGGTTGCCCTGCAGGTCGGTAATGCGCGGTGTGAGAGTTGCCCGGTAGGTCCGCCCGGGCGTCAGCCGCCTGAGTCGTTGCCGCCGCGAGAGCTCGTGAAGGCGATCGTGCCGTTCACGCCCGGAAACGACCTGGGGCTGGATCCCGCCCCGCCTGTCAGCAACGCGGCCACCAAGAGGGAGAACGGGAGGAGGGCACTGCGAGTCCGGCCAAACATCACACTTCTACGTCCGTGACTACGGGCGGACGCAGAGTTGTCGGCTAGTCGTTTGGACCGGCTTCAGCACCCGCCCGTCGCGACCGTAGCGAGACCGGGCAGAGCTGTCAAACGCGCTCTCAGGCCTCGTCCGGTCCGGACCAGTCGAAGGGAAAGTGCTTGCTGGACCGCCCCGGCCAGCTCCACTTGAAGCCGAAGGCGTCCACCTCGTCATCCTTCGCCGTCGCCCATGTCGCGACCTGGCCGGGCCCCACCTCGGCGCCGGGTGCGTTGTGGACCTGCACACGCGCTCCCTCCGGAGAGGTCGGCCCGGCGAGCGCCTCGGCGCTGCCGCGGGCCTTGCCCGGAACCTCCACGCGCCAGTGGCCGAGATCCTCGGCGATCTCGAAGTCGATCGGGGCGAACTCGATGCCGCGGACCTCGTCGATCAGCTCGGCGAAGCCGGCGGGCCAACCACCCGCTTCCCCGCCGAAGATTGCCTGCAGCGCTTCGCGCTGGGGCTCGTCAGCTCGCTCGTCGATGAAGAACCCCATCATCGGCTTGGCCTCGCCGGCCCAGATGTTTCCCTCGAACGAGCCCACCGCGACGACGTTCAGTCCATCGAGCGTCACGTCGCCGTAGTTGCCCTCGCGCACGTGCCAGGCGAGGATGCCGTCGCACTGACCTTCGTCCGGTGCCTGGGCGAAGGTGCACCCGCAGGGAACCCTGCACCTGCAGACGTCGAACCAGTCGCCGGTGAGGCGCCAAGCTGGAACCTCGGCCATCGCTCCCTCCTCACGATCGGATCGGGTAATGATTCTCTCACCGATGCAGCAGCGTGATCCGAAGGGTGCTGAGACGGCGGCCGTCGCCGCGATCGTGGATCTGAGCGGCAAGCGGGTTCTCGACGTTGGCTGCGGCAGCGGCCGGCTGACCTCCTTCGCCGCGCGCCACGCGGCCTCGGTCTACGCGTTCGATCCCGACAGCGACTCGGTCGAGGAGGCGCGCGCCGCCCTCTCGGAGGAGGAGCGTCGTCGTGTGCGCTTCGAGGTTCACAGCGCCGAGGCGCTCGATGTCCCGCGGCGTCGGTTCGACCTTGCCCTGTGCGGCTGGTCGCTGTGATGCGTCGAGCTCGAGGGCGTCGTGAACGCCCTGCGGAGAATCCATGCGGCGCTTGTCCCGGGCGGCCTGGTGGTGGACACGCAACCCGTCTCGCCGCGCCCCGCGGTGGAGTCGGCGACCGAGCGCCTCGGGACGCTCGACATGAGCGAGTGGCTGGAGACCATCGAGGCCGTTGACGAGCTCACGGCGCGCACGATCGACGAAGGGCTGTACTCGGTGGAGACTGAGCAGAGCTTCATCGTGGTCGACACCTTCGACAGCGGAGCGGAGCTCGTCGACAAGGTCCCGCAGTGGAGGGGCACCAGGATGTCCGACGACCTCCGTCGGCGCGCGGAGGCAGCCGAGCCGCCGCTATCGGTGCATCAGGAGATCCGGCTTCGGCTGCTGCGCGCCCTCGACGCCCGCTAAGCGTCGGGCCGGCATGTCCAGCAGCACCCAGATGCCGGAAGCTGCCGTGAGCGCCGCGACGATGGCGATCGCTCCTCCGTAGCCGATGGCGTCGGCAACGGTGCCGGCGATGAGCCCGCCGGCGACGTAGCCGGAATCACGCCAGAAGCGGTAGACGCCGACGGTAGGGGCGCGCTCGATAGGCGTGACGGCGTCGGAGATGGCGGCGATCAGAGTGGGGTAGACGAGAGCGGTGCCGGCGCCGAGCAGCACGGCAGCAAGCACTGCGATGCTGAGGCGGCCGCCCGAGCCGGCGAGGATCGCGAGTGCCCCCGCTTGGAGCAGCATGCCCGCGGCGATCAGCGGCTTGCGGCCAACCGTGTCGGACCAGTGGCCCGCCCAGATCTGGCCGGCGCCCCAGACGGCGGGATAGACCCCGGCCACGAGCCCGATCTGTCCCGCGCCGGCGCCGTGCGCCGCGAGGAAGAGCGGCACGAGCCCCCAGGTGAGCGCGTCGTTGAGGTTGTTCACGAGCCCGGCCTGCGAGCAGGAGCGCAGCGCGGGACGCCGGTAGGTGGCGTCGCGGAACGCCTCGCGTAATGGCGGCGCAGCGGCGTGGGAGCCCGGCTGTGTGGCGGCCTGCTCGAGCGCCATGTGGGCCCCGGTGTCGCGTACGAACCGCAGCGACACGAGGAAGGCGGTCACGGCGATCGCTGCGCCGGCGATCGTGAGCACGTTGCGCGGGGCGAACTGCGACGCGAGCACGCCGCTCAGAGTCGCGGCGACTGCAACGCCGCCGTAGCCGGCGGCTTCGTTTAGCCCGAGGGCCAGGCCGCGGCGCTTGGGGCCTACGAGGTCGATCTTCATGACAACCGTCATGGACCAGGCGAGCCCCTGGTTGATCCCGAGCAGGACGTTGGCGGCGACGACCCAGCCCCAGCTCGGTGCGATGGCGATGAACAGAGGGACCGGCAGCGCGAATGCCCAGCCGACGACGAGCAGCCGCTTGCGGCCGAGACGCTCCGCGAAGGCGCCGGCACCGAGGTTGGTGAACGCCTTCGCGATGCCAAAGGCGACGATGAAGGAGAGCACCGCGGTCTTGGAGGCGAGCCCGAAGTCCTGGCGGCCGATCAGCGGCAGCGTCGACCGCTCGAGCCCCACCATCGCTCCGACGAAGGCGTTGACCGCGACCAGCAGCGAGAACTGCGCGCGATTCTCGCGTAGCCCGAGCCGCACCTGGGGCCGGGTCACGACGTCTCGGTGAGCGAGCGGCCGGAGCGGTTGGCGGCGACGATCGCGGCCTGCTGCTCGGGCGCGGGCGGGATGTCGCGCAGCAGCGCTTCGGCGAACTCGTCCTCCGACGCGAACTGGAGCGCGCGGTTGTGACGGCGTTCGAAGCCGATCGTCGAGGCCGGATTGGCCGACAGCCCGCGGCCGCAGACCGAGCCCGAGTAGTGCGCGGGATATAGCGCGAGGTGGTCGGGCAGCGTCAGCAGGCGCTCCGTCAGCGAGCGGTAGAGGGTGCGGGCCATCTGCTCGGCCGTCTGATCGCCGTGGGCGTGCAGGTCGGGCCGGCCGGCGTCGCCGACGAGCAACGCGTCGCCGGCCAGCACGAACCACGGGTCATCGCCGCGGGTGCGGTCGGTGACGAGGTAGGCGTGGTGGGCGACAGCGTGGCCAGGGGTCGCGATCGCCTGGAGCTCGG
Organism: Actinomycetota bacterium; assembly: GCA_046727635.1. Taxonomy (GTDB): domain Bacteria; phylum Actinomycetota; class Thermoleophilia; order Solirubrobacterales; family Thermoleophilaceae; genus JAICJR01. The sequence goes on from JBKPDA010000068.1 coordinate 24,245, forward strand.
TGTTGCCGAGCGTGAGCGTCTCGCCGTCCTCGAGCGGGTGGTGGGGGAAGTCGACGCCGGCGCCCGCCGGCAGGTAGGCCGTGGCGCGGGTGTGCTCGACGAGCTGCGGCAGGCCGGAGACGTGATCGGCTTGCACGTGCGTCTCGAGGACGGCGACGATCGGGATGCCCTGCCGTTCCGCCAGCGCGATGTACTCGTCGACCAGGTCCACGTGCGGATCCACGACGGCGAATTGGCTGTGCGTCTTGCAGCCGAGCAGATACGAGGCGCAGGCGGTGTCGTCGTTGAGCAGTTGGCGGAAGTACATCGGCCGACACTTGACAAGCTATCAAGAGATCTATTGAATAGCAAGAGAGATGGAGAGCCGCTCGGCAAAGAACGCGCTGTTCGAGGCGATCGCGATGATGGGCAAGGCGTTCGCGAGCCCGGTACGGCTCGAGCTGCTCGACCTGCTCGCCCAGGCGCCGCGGACCGTGGATGAGCTCGCGGGTGTGAGCGAACAGTCCACGGCGAACGTGTCTCAGCATCTGCAGGCGCTTTACAGCGCCGGGCTCGTGACCCGTGAGCGCGAGGGCACGCACGTGCGCTATGCGCTCGCGGGCGACGAGGCGCTGCGAGTTTGGCTGACCCTGCGTGAGGTGTCGGCGGCGCGGCTGGCGGAAGTCGAGCGCGCCGCCCGCGAGTACCTCGGTGCGGAGGTCGAGGCGATCGGCCGCGACGAGCTCGTTAGGCGCCTCGCGCGCGGCGACGTCGTGCTCGTGGACGTCCGCCCGGCGGAGGAGTACGCCGCGGGGCACATCGACGGGGCGCGGTCGGTTCCGATCGACGAGCTCGAGCGGCGGCTCGCCGAGCTGCCGGCCGATCAGGAGATCGTGGCCTACTGCCGCGGCCCGTTCTGCGCCTACGCGCACCAGGCCGTGCGGGAGCTGAGCGCGTCAGGGCGCAAGGCGCGGCGGCTCGAGGAGGGTTGGCCGGAGTGGCGGCTCGGCTCGGAAGCTGCACCAGGTGACAAAGCCGCGTAAAGGAGGAGGAAGCAATGCGAGCGATCGACTGCCCGTGCGGGCACCATCTGGAAGCCGCGGACGACGAGGAGCTGTTCCGCCTCGCCCGTGAGCACGTCGAGCAACACCATCCCGAGATGGAGCGCAGCGACGACCAGCTCCGCGAGCGGATTGCGGCTGACGCCTATGACGTTCGGTCAGCGACGGCGGTCTGATGTCCTGCTACCGCCAGCAGGCTCAGCTGGACGTGCCGCCATCGGCGGTCTGGGAGCTCGTCGGAAACGTGGAACGCCACCCGGAGTGGTGGCCGCGCGTGATCGACGTGCACTGCGACGGCCTCGAGCAGGGCTGCAGCTACCGCCAGGTGTTCAAGTCGCCGATGGGTGTGATCGAAACCGACGTTTCGATCGAGCGCCTCGACAACTGCCATGAGTTGCTGCTGTGCTGCCTCGACACTGGCACCTACACCCGTTGGCTGCTAACCGAGGCGCAGGGCGGCACCTTCATCGACGCCGTGTTTGGCGTGGATCCGAAGACGGCGACCACGCGAGTCTTCGACGTGGTTGCCGGCCGGCGCTACTTCCGCCGCTGGCTCGAGCAGTCCATCGAGGGACTGCGGCGCGCCGCGCGCGAGGGGGTGACGGCGTGACCACGCAGGCCCCAGTCGACGTTGCCGTCCTCCGCGACGAAATCCGTCTGACGTACACCCACGTCTCAAATGACCAGGGGCAGGACTTCATCTTCCCGACCGGCCGCTGGTGGGCTCAGG